>DASYHR010000260.1:0-3683 GCA_035998385.1 Dyadobacter sp.
TGACTTTTTCTTCCCTGAAATTATCGAACAGAAACGCGGTCAGAATAATGTCAAATGTTTTGTTGGAAGTATAATTTTCAATTGCCGTATGTACAAATTCGACCTCATTTTTACCTGTATTGTGCTTTTTGGCAAGATTGATCATTTTCTCCGATATTTCTATATAGGTGATTTCTAATCCTGTAGCCTGCGTTTTGGTCAATTCGGAGAGAATCCAACCCGTTCCTCCACCAACAATTAAAATTGAGCTTTGAGGTGGAATATGTTGCAGAAGACAGGTTTGAGAGAGCACCAGATTCTGCCTGAACACGATTCTGCTCAGCCAGTCATACCGGGTCGCGATGGGGTCATAATTGTTTTTCATCATGCCTGTCCTATTTCAACATACGAAGTACTAATATTCCTGTGATTCCGCAAATAGCTTTCAAAAGCAGCAAACCATCAATGACGATGAGGTAATAGAGTATTTTCTTCGGCTGCTGTAATGCATAAGCCACATAAAGCAGACTCAAAAATGGGATAAGATTGATGCCTATAACAATAGCGCTGAAATGCTTGAAGTGGGTGAATATAAGCAACGAAACAATGCCCACAAGGAGTAACGGAACCAGAACAAAGAAGATGGTTTTATGCAGCCCGAATCTGACGACAAAAGTTTTTAACTGCCGGTTTGCGTCATCTTCGTAATCCTTGATATCAAACATAATCGCGTTTACCGTACAAAACATCCAGTTTTTCAGAAAAAGCCACAGCATGAAATCGGGTTGGGAAACTTCAACACCAAACTGAATATGCGCCATGGTGACGGGAAGAAAATTCACTGAGCCAGCCCATACAAAGCCAATTACAAATGCCTTAAACCAACCTGTGTTTCTCAGGTTGAAGGAGCTCGGTAACAGACCATAGTAGAGCAGTGCGGCTACAGGAATGCTAACGAGAAGAATCCAGTAATAGACCGATAAATTCAGGATTGCGGGCAGGTAAAGATATAGCAGATATCCCGCTGACAGTACACTTATCCCAAGGAAAAACTTTTGTGAATTCCGGGTAAATTGCCGGTGAGTTCTGTACCATTCTGTTCTTGGATTAAGGGATGCAGGCGATGTAACAGCTCCTGAGTAGGCATACGTGTAATACAAAACCACAGCTGTAAAAAGCAATAGGTAGTAAGCGGGGGAAGCCATAGGCAAACCCAGCTGAAAAACCGTTTCAACCGAAAGTGCTACTGCCAACAGGCCGACAAAGTAGTTGGCAAAAAATATGAACCGGATCATTCGCGAAAGCATCCTTAAATGTAATCATACAAAGAATGCAAAGGTAGACTGCAAAAGATTTGATTGTAAAAAGTCCCGGAAAAGCGGAAAGCCTTCCCGGGTATATCGGGAATGTAACTAGGCGGTTGCTGAAATTTTATGTTGAAGGTATTCGTATATAGCACCCACAGTCTGAAGTTTGGTATAGTCATCGTCAGGAATACTTACTTTAAACTGATCTTCCATTTGTAATACAATATCGACCGTATCCAGACTATCCAAACCCAGATCGTGAGTCAGGCTGGCATTGTCGGTAATAGAAGATGTCGGGAGGCCGGTAGATGTGGCTAATATGTTACGGAGCTGCTCTTTCATTTTTACATGGTTTGAGATAATACTTATTGTGGATGTATTTCCTGTAAAGTTTGATGCAAGCAGTAACCGATTTATATGTTTGAATATACTTATATCTACAGATTGGCAACGGTAAAATGCGGTATGTCTATATACGGTTTACGGTAAATCTTTTATCAATGTTGCAAAGTATTGTATGTTTTTTGTAGAAACAGGACTTGAATTAACTCCACATTGTAGTTCTTTTGGTACTATTGACTGAATCCGTTCGAATGTTTCAGTATAAAAAGGTTTCATGAACCATATTTTCTAAATTCGGTCATCAGAACAAATCCTTACTTTATTTATGAAGAAAATATCCTGTACACTGATGGTAGCTGCGCTGCTGTCAACTGGTTACGCTTTTGCTCAGAAAAGCGATGCTGTGATTGACGGCATTGTCAAAGAAGCAACCGAAAATTCGCAGCTTGAAAAATTGGCGCATGAGCTGATGGATGTAGTGGGGCCGAGGTTGGTAGGTTCTCCTCAAATGCAGCAGGCCAATGACTGGGCCATTGCCAAATACAAAGGCTGGAATATCTCAGCCAAAAATGAAAAGTGGGGAGAATGGAGAGGCTGGGAGCGTGGAGCATCGCATATTGACATGGTTTCGCCGCGTGTAAAATCGCTGGAAGGTATGCAACTGGCATGGAGCCCTGGCACAGGAGGTAAAACGGTTACTGCGGAGGTAGTTATCGTTCCCGACCTGGCAGATTCACTGGCTTTTCAAAAATGGTTGCCATCGGTGAAAGGTAAGTTTGTGATGATTAGTATGTATCAGCCAACTGGTCGCCCGGATTACAACTGGAAGGAATTTGCGACTGAAGCCTCATTTGAAAAAATGAAAAAAGACCGCGATCTGCAAACTGAAGCGTGGACGAAAAGAATATCCAAAACCGGTCTGAATGGTCGCACACTGCCAGTGGCCCTGGAGAAAGCAGGAGCGGCGGGTATTGTCATGTCTTATTGGTCCAAAGGATTTGGAGCGAACAAAATTTTCGGAGCTAATACAAAGAAAATTCCGACAGTGGATATCTCGCTAGAAGATTACGGCTTGTTGTATCGACTGGCTGAGTCGGGAAATACGCCAAAAATCAGTGTGAAAGCAGATGCGAAAGAATTAGGCATGGTGCCAACTTTCAATACCATTGCTGAGATTAAAGGAACTGAAAAGCCGGATGAATATGTGATTCTCTCAGCGCATTTTGATTCGTGGGATGGCGGAACCGGAGCTACAGATAACGGAACGGGAACCATTGTCATGATGGAAGCCATACGGATTCTGAAGAAAATGTATCCAAATCCGAAACGTACTATATTGGTAGGGCATTGGGGAAGTGAAGAGCAAGGGTTGAACGGTTCACGTGCTTTTGTGGAAGATCATCCTGAAATTGTCAACAACATTCAGGCAGTGTTCAATCAGGACAACGGAACGGGGCGTGTGGTAAATATGGCGGGTCAGGGCTTCCTTAATTCTTATGAATACCTCGGTCGCTGGCTGTCGAAAGTACCGGAAGGAATCCGTTCTCAGATCGAAACCAAATTCCCCGGTGCACCAGGTGCCGGAGGTTCAGACTTTGCTTCTTTCGTAGCGGCCGGTGCGCCGGCGTTTTCGCTGAGCTCACTGAACTGGTCGTATGGAACCTACACCTGGCATACCAACAGAGATACGTACGACAAAATCGTATTTGATGATGTAAGAAGTAACGCCATTCTGGCGGCAATACTTGCGTACCAGGCGAGTGAAGATCCTGCCAGAACATCACGTGAGAAAAGCGTATTGCCATTGAATTCAAAAGGTGAGCCGGGTGTATGGCCCCAACCTCAGAAAGCAACAAGAAAAGGAGGTGTAAACTAAATCAATCAGTTTGTATCAAGCCGGTAACTTCAGGAAATGCTGAGGTTACCGGCTTTTTGTTTTTTAATCTGATCCATCGTATATTTTATGTGATATCACCACCTCACCCTATGCGCACGATTCTACTGGTTTTTAACCTTTTTATCTACAGTTCCCTTTTTGCTCAGAAGGTTGAGCAT
>DASYHR010000273.1:0-3189 GCA_035998385.1 Dyadobacter sp.
TAGAAGCGCTCTCCGTTGAGTGTTTTCTCTTCACCTTTCGCATTTACTTCTACAAGTGCATTACTTACCGGTATTCCCAAATGATACGCCAGTGCAGTACTGCTTCCTACCGTTACCACCTGTCCGCCTGCTTCCATGAATTTTTTAAGTTCGGGGATTGATTTCTCAGCCGTGATATTTCCCAACCAAGGTCGGAATTCTTCAGCGACTTCTTCCGGCTTTGGCTGACGTGCGCCTCTGGATCCCTCAGCCCTACTTGTCGAAAGTGACGGAATACCTCCACTGATAAACAGAATCACGTCATATTGCGAAGCCAGATTCCCCTTGTCAATATCCTGAGGGTACACGACTTTGAACGGAAAATTGAATTGCTCCATAATCCAGCGCACCCAACCCGATGGCATTGACCCACCGTAGTTATCAAAAAGAGCAATTCTGGCTGCGCTGATTTGCGCCAGATTCGCAGGCTTCAAACTCACTGGCTTCGCAAACACGCCGTAAGCTTTACTTGCCTTTTCGAGTATAGCCTTTCCTTTAGCTGGAATGTAAAAAGAACCTGCAGCTGCCGACGCACTGCTATCTTTAATCCGATATACTTCAATTCCTCCTTTCAATAGATCATTCACCGCGTTGAACGCATTGTTGCTTCTTGCGTCAACAATATACCCTGCCTTTCCCACCTGGTTGGACTGCACAGGCGGTAGCTGTATTTGCCCGTATGGCACCTCCTCAAACGGACCGTCAAAACCATTCAGTATTCTGTCGAATTTAACACCCATCTGAAACGCCAAAGTCCACCCCGCTGCATCGTATGGACGAATCGGCGGACCTCCCGGATAAGCAAAATCATTCGGGTGGTTTTGTGGCTCAAACATATCCAGCACGTGTGGACGAAATGCCTGACCAGACTTCACAACATAGGAGCCCTTTGGATAACTTTTTCCTTCCACTGTAAACGAATCAGTTGCCCGATGGACCAGGATTCCGGATTTAATCAGCGCATTGATAAATTTCACAGCAGTCGGGAAATCAGCCTGATCAGCGGGTATGATGAATCCTCTCGGATCTCTCAGTGCAGGATTTGTATAAACTGTATCGAAGAATATTTGAGGAATATTATTTCCGCCGAATGCCGGAGCCGCGGCGGCGCTATCTGGCTTAGGACGGGTAGCAGCTAGTTTTTTTGATGCTTCAAAACCCGAAGTTATGGCATCTGAATATTTTGGATAAAGCGTCCAGTAATCCTTCGAACCACGCTCAATAGAATTACGTCCCATTTTGTAAATGTTATACAAAAGCACATCGCCATTACGCATCGCATAATTCAATATCCCATAGTTCAACGAAATGGAATAGTCGATGGATCGACGGAAAGGCCACTTCTGAGGCACCACAGGAAACGGCGTTGCATTATTCGGGATCAATCGATCCGGAACGAGAGGAATTGTAGATGGTGTAGGATTGCCTGTAATTTCAGTTAATATACCGATCATATTGTGAAAATAAGGTGTGGTCCGTAATCCACCATTCCACCAGGTGGAGTACACCGAACCCGACAGTCGTGTATAACCTGGCTTGTCTTCCACATTGAGGCGGTTGATCATGGATGCAGCAACACCATCGATACCTGTGATCAGCAATGGATCCAGCACATGATTGAAAGGATCACGATAAGGAGGCCCTGCCACTACAGCACCTGCAGGTGAAGTCTGGTGATGATTGTAAATAATTTGCGGAAGCCACTCTACGTACTGTTGCAACGATGTATTGGTAGTCTCCTTCATGTTCATCATGAAAAAGTCGCGGTTGTTGTCATGCCCTATATACTTCTGGTACAACCTCGGAATATTCATGTTCCTTTTCTTCATGTCCTTTTCACCCATATACCAGCCTGACACCAGTTCCTGTCCATCCGGATTCACCTGCGAAAGCAGAATGATGACATTGTCAAGAATTTTTATCGTCTCAGAATCATTCCGGCTTACAAGCTGGTAAAGCGTTTCAATAAGCTGGTGCGAACCTACAGTTTCGGTAGCGTGTAAGCCTCCGTCAATCCATACTACGGGTTTGCCTTCCGCAACGAGCACTCTGGCCTCTTCCTCGTTTACCTCTGCTCTGCCAAGCTTTTGTGATATCTCTTTGTACCGATCAATTTTTTTAAGATTTCCGGGAGAGGTGATGATCATCATGGGCTGCCTCCTGCCCTCTTCTGTAGGACCAATATCTACCAACTTCACCCTGTCCGACGTAGCGGCCACTTTTTTGAAATAGGCTTCGGCCTGCGTGAAAGTTGCAAGCATGTAGTCATCGCCGATATCAAACCCGAAATGCTCCTTTGGCGTTGGGATTTTCTGCGCTTGAACCAGAGAGATAGAAATCAATAGAAGTAATACACATAAACGTTTACAGAGCATAGGAAAAGGATTAGTATAAAGAACAGAATATTTCGCAAAGAAGGAATTATCAAAAACATTGCTGAATATATTATTGATTTCACGATTGTAATATATTGAATACAAAAGTTATAGTTTAATATTCGATAAAGACTAAAACATGCTATCAGCCGGCAGATACCCCACTTCCAAATAAGTTTCTATCAATCTAAATCAAGGTACATCGGTACAGTATTTTTAGATTAAATTGTTTAAGATAACTTCTAAAAATACAAATCATGAAAAACAGAGAACTTGGCAGATATGCCACGGCTGCTATTGTTATCGGAGGAATTGTCGGGACTTATTTTTTCAGCCGTCCAAGGAAAGGTACAGTCAAAACATATCTCGATATAAAGCGCCAGAAGAAGGTGGATCGCAACTTGCTCACTCCTGCTAATGCCACATTCGGGATTGTGTGGGGAACCATCTATGCAGGAACGATAGCGCTGGCTATACACCAGGCGCTACCCGATCAGCTCAATAATCCTCGTTATCAGAAAGCACAGCCATGGTTCAGAATTAATTATATACTGACGATTGTCTTCGGGATTTTATTTTCAAAATCTGATAAAAAAAACCGCATTGGCGCTGCAGTTACAACCATCTCTATGTTACCTGCGGCAATCGGTCTGCATCGTGCACTGGACGCGGGTGGTGATCCTGTCGCCGAACCTGAAAATACGTTGCGCAAGTTCATCGGAGTGTATGCCGGCTGGCTCACTGCCGCTTCAGCTATAAGTGCAACGACTCTTAT
>DASYHR010000286.1:0-1866 GCA_035998385.1 Dyadobacter sp.
GTACACTTTCGCTACAATGTTACTGAACACCCTTCCCAAAAAACCGGAAGACGAGGCAAGCCAGTATGTTGATTTTGTATCAACAAATACCTACGGCAATCATGCAAAAGCACTTGATCACATACATGCTTTATATCCTGAAAAACCAATTTTAATCAGTGAATGGGGCGTACGTGCAGACAACGGTGCCGACGATCAGCCAGGACTTAGGAATTTTTCAGAACATGATTTTGGACAGGCAGAGGTTGGTCAGGCGAAACACGTTTCCGACATCGCTACAGAAATTCGCAAAAGACCATATGTTATAGGTGCTTCCTGGTGGACCTACAATGACTATCAAAGCCGCTACCATGGCACCAATTCAAATGGCTATCGTCCGTGGGGAATCGTTCGTCCGGACAGAAGTTTACGTCCCGCTTACTACACCTATCAAAAAGAAATGTCTCCTCTAATCATCGAAAAAGTTGGATTTAAAACTGGCGATCAGGGCGAGCACGAATTAACATTGAAGGTGACAGCACGTGATGACTTCCCTTCCTATGCCATTGAAGGTTACTACATTCCGGTTTCAGGAAAACATGTACACATCCCAAATCTAAATCCGGGAGAGAGTAAAGAAATTACTGTGCAGGTTAGAGGTTTTGAGAAGGCCATTACCATCCAAATAATCAAGCCAACAGGCTTCAAAACGACAGAAGCGACATTTGAACTGAAATAACAAATTATCCTAAACCATTTTAAGGTGAAGCCGATCACTCATTGACGCATGATTGGTAAACCATATTTATCAAATCAAAAAAATGATACAAGAAGCATACACCTATAAAAGAAGTCCGAAAACCATCTCTCTTGCAGGGGATCTGGTGATAGTCGGCGGAGGATTGACAGGAACTTGTGCTGCTGTAACAGCCGCACGGGCAGGTGTTAAAGTAATATTGGTACAGGACAGGCCGGTGCTGGGGGGAAATTGTTCAAGTGAAGTCCGGCTCTGGATACTTGGGGCAACATCTCATATGGGTAACAACAACCGTTGGGCCAGAGAAACAGGAGTGATTGACGAGATTATGCTTGAGAACATCTACCGTAATCCCGATGGAAATCCTTTGATTTTCGACACTGTACTTCTTGAGAAGGTAGTTGGAGAAAAAAATATTACACTTCTGCTCAATACTGCTGTATATGATCTTGATAAGAATCCTGAAGACAGTGCAGATTCCGACAGAATTACAGCCGTACATGGATTTTGCAGCCAAAACAGTACGCAGTATCACATATCAGCACCTCTGTTTTGCGACGCATCGGGTGATGGAATTGTAGGATTTCTGGCAGGAGCTGCATTCCGTATGGGGGCTGAATCCATGGAGGAATTCGGCGAAAAATTCGCTCCCGACAAAGCTTATGGCGAGTTGCTTGGTCATTCGATGTATTTCTATTCCAAAGATGCAGGCAGGCCGGTGAAATTCGTACCACCTGCTTTTGCTTTGCAGGATATCAAGGATATTCCCCGTTACAAAACCTTCAATCCAAAAGATTTCGGTTGCAGACTGTGGTGGCTTGAATATGGCGGACGATTAGACACTGTTCATGACACAGAAAAAATAAAATGGGAGCTTTGGAAAGTGGTGTATGGCGCCTGGAATTATATCAAAAACTCAGGTGAATTCCCGGAAGCTGAAAATTTGACACTCGAATGGGTTGGCACGATTCCTGGTAAGCGGGAAAGCCGGCGTTTCGAGGGAGATTATATGCTAAAACAACAGGATATTATTGAACAAAAACCGTTCGATGACACAGTAGCATTCGGTGGTTGGAGTCTGGATTTACATCCTGCGGACGGGATATACAGCGACCAATCGGGTTGTAACC
>DASYHR010000290.1:0-4817 GCA_035998385.1 Dyadobacter sp.
TTGCTCAAATAGCGTAATAGTAGTTTCATGATGTGGTGAATTTGCATGAGCCGATAGAGACTCACCCTGAGGATAAACTAAAAGAAGGGAAATAAAATTCTCTGCGAAAAGAAAAAGGCACCTGTTGAGGTGCCTTCTGTAGCGGGGAGCAGAATCGAACTGCCGACCTTAGGGTTATGAATCCTACGCTCTAACCATCTGAGCTACCCCGCCGTAATCGTGGTGCAAAAGTATGTTAAAAAAAATTAACGCACAATCAATTTGACAAAATATACGTTAAAAAAATATTTGAAGAAAAAAGCGAAGTGAACTATGCTGCTTTATCTAATTGAATTATGCTATATTACGACTTTTAAATTTGTGGATAAGGCATATGCTGTTTCTTGCTAACCCTATTTCTTTCTGACAGTATGGAAAAGTATAAATTTGTTACAGAGTTCGAATTAAGATCATCTCCTAAAGTATTGTTTCCGTATATATCCACCCCGTCGGGATTAGAACAATGGTACGCCGAAAAAGTGAAGGTCTTGCCTGACCACCGTTTTGATTTCCAATGGGATGGAGAAAGTCACATTGCCAGACAAACGGGACTGCGTATTAATAAGGCAGTAAAATTCGAATTTGAGCATACCAGTGACGATGATCTTGACAATGATCATGTGGAACTAAAACTTGAAGTTAGTGAGTTAACCCAGACGACGTTTCTTCGGATCGTAGATTATTCGAAAAACAAGGACGAAGCCGAACTGGCTTCACTGTGGGACGGCTTTTTAGACAATCTTAGAGACATAGTTGGGAGTTGATGAAAAAGCTTGATAAGCTTATTTTAATGTCCTTTTGGGGACCTTTTATAGTTACAATGTCAGTAGTGGTCTTTGTCTTTTTGATGAGGATCATGATTTTTTATATTGATGATTTTGTATCAAAAGACTTAGGTCTGATAGATTACGGAAGGTTATTTTTCTTTTTCAGTCTGATTACTGTACCTACGGCGTTACCGCTGGCGATGTTGTTATCGTCGCTGATGGCGTTTGGTAATCTGGGAGAGTTCTTCGAGCTCACTGCTATCAAGAGTGCCGGAATTTCTATAGTCAGAGCCATGGCGCCTCTGTTTATAGTAGCAGTCGGAATCAGCATATTTTCCTTCTATTTCAATGACCGGGTTTCGCCCTGGGCTAATCTGAAGGGGTACAGTCTGCTCTATGACATCAAAACGGCCAAGGCCACGCTGAAAATTAAGGATGGTATTTTCTACAATGATTTGCCCGGATACAGTATCAAAGTTGACAAAAAAGAAGATAACGGTAAGCTGATAGGAATGGTGATTTACAAACATTCCAACAGATCCTACGAACTCGGGAATACTGAAATCATTCTTGCCGATTCAGGTCGTATGTATTCAATTAATGAGAACAGGTATCTGGTAATCGAGTTATACAACGGGACACACTACACTGAGGTAGCCGGTTCCGGCTCTTCCGGGTCCTATGTGTCACCGTCCTCACCTGCAAATCCGGTGATAAATAACTTTCAGCGTGATGCATTCAAGCACTATAAGCTTACTGAAAGTTTGTCATCCTTTGGTATGAAACGAACGGACGAAGGTCAGTTTAAATACCACGAGTTTATGAAAAATATCGGTGACCTGACAAAAACAGCCGATTCTCTCAGGAAAGCCTATGACCAGACTAAGAAGGAATTGATTCCTAACAGTCAGCAATATTATACATATAACTACAGAACCAATTCGGATAAAACGCTAAAGCCTGGCAAGTGGATTGATTCATTGCTGACGGTTCAGGTAAAGGACAGTTTGAAAAAGGAAATACTTACAACTGCTAAGAATTCATCTGGTAGTATGTTGAGTTATGCCAATTCTCAGGCTGACTATCTGCAGACAAGACTGAAGGATGCCAACAAATATGAGTTGGAAAAACACCACAAGTATACACAGGCGTTATCTTGCCTTATTATGTTTTTAATTGGTGCGCCTTTGGGAGCAATTATTAAAAAAGGAGGATTCGGAGTTCCGGTATTGATTTCAATTCTGTTTTTTATTCTGCTATACGTGCTCACAAACCAGGGTGATAAATGGGTGAAGGAAGGCATATTGGCGGTTCCGGTAGGGGCGTGGCTGGCCAATACCATTCTATTATTCACAGGCTTGTACTTTATCGACAGGGCCAGAAGCGACTCCCGACTCTTTGAAAAAGATGTGTACGTGATGTATTTTAAAAGATTGAAGGATAAGTGGACAAGTAGATTTGGTAAAAGAAATCTTATACCATCTAACTGAAATATATTTTCATTTCAAAGAAAAAAGTTGTAATTTTGCAACCTTATTTGCAGCAAGGTGCTGTAAATTATATATTAAAAAATTTAATCTGTCGTTACAATCATGTATTTAACCGCGGAAAAGAAGAGAGAGATCTTCGAATCTAAGGGATTCAAAAAAGAAGGTGCTGACACCGGATCTGCTGAATCACAAATTGCACTTTTCACGTACCGTATCAACTATTTGAACGAGCACTTGAAAACGCACAAAAAAGACAACGATACCAGACTAGGCTTGCTTAAGATGGTAGGAAAGCGTAGAAGATTGTTAGACTATCTTTTCAAAAACGACATTAGCCGCTACCGTGCGATTATTGCCGAGTTGAACATACGTAAGTAATTATCGATCAGGGAACTTCTACTAAGATAGTTCCCTGATTTCTTTGCAGGAATTTCATCAAAAGTAACTTTCTGGACGGCGTTCAGCGGTTTTCAAACAACACATATTTTATGCTATTTAATATAGTTAACAAAACTATAACTCTGCCGGATGGGAGAGAAATCACAATTGAAACAGGAAAATTAGCAAAACAAGCCGATGGTTCTGTAGTGGTTCGTATGGGAAATACGATGCTGCTGGCTACGGTTGTTGCTAATAAAGATATAAAGGAAGGGCTTGATTTCTTGCCTCTTTCTGTTGACTATCAGGAAAAATTTGCTTCTGCAGGAAGAATCCCTGGTAGCTTCATGCGTCGTGAAGGAAAGCTTTCTGATCACGAAGTATTGGTAAGCCGCCTGGTTGACCGTGTGCTTCGTCCGTTATTCCCGGATGACTACCATGCTGAAACACAAGTAAACATTGTACTTATGTCTGCAGATTTGGAAGCACTTCCTGACGCACTTGCTGCGCTTGCTGCTTCTGCTGCGCTTGCTGCTTCTGATATTCCTTTCGCGGGACCTGTTTCGGAAGTACGTGTTGCCAAAATCGATGGAGAATTTGTGATCAACCCGGGTGCAGCAGCATTGGAGAGAGCAACTCTTGAATTGATGGTGGGAGCAACATACAATGACATTGCCATGGTCGAGGGTGAAATGGAAGAGGCGACAGAGGAAGAGGTGATTGAGGCTTTGAGATTGGCTCATGAAGTGATCAAACAACAATGCCTTGCGCTTAAAGAATTCGAAGCTGCAGTTGGTAAAACTGAAAAAAGAGAATACATCGGTGACGAGCAGGATGAAGAATTGGAAGCAAGAGTGAGAGCTTTCTGCTACGACAAAGTTTATGCTGTAACGCAACTTGGTTCTCAAAACAAAAATGTTCGTAAGGACGGCTTCAAAGCTGTATGGACATCTTTTGTTGAAAGCATTGGCGAAGAAGAAGTAAATGCATCTTTGGCGAAACGTTATTTCAACGATATCGTTTGGGAAGCATCACGTCGTCTGGTTCTTGATGAAAGAAAACGTTTGGATGGCCGTAAATTGGATGAAGTTCGTCCTATCGCTTCAGAAGTTGATTTCTTGCCAAACGCACATGGATCAGCTCTATTTACAAGAGGTGAAACCCAATCGTTGACTACCGTGACTTTGGGTACGAAAAACGATGAGCAAATCATTGATACTCCGCTTAAATACGGATACAGCAAATTCTTATTGCACTATAACTTCCCTGGATTTTCTACCGGTGAAGTAAAGCCTAACCGTGGACCAGGTCGCAGAGAAGTAGGACATGGTAACCTCGCACTACGTGCGTTGAAAAAAGTACTTCCTGTAGCTGAAGATAATCCATATACAATACGTATCGTTTCAGATATTCTTGAGTCTAACGGTTCGTCATCTATGGCGACGGTGTGTGCAGGTTCTCTTGCATTGATGGATTCAGGATTAAAAATCAAAGCGCCTGTATCAGGTATCGCGATGGGATTGATCTCTGATGAAAAAACAGGTCAATATGCTGTGTTGTCAGATATTCTTGGTGATGAAGATCACCTTGGAGATATGGACTTCAAAGTAACCGGAACAGCAAAAGGTATTACTGCATGTCAGATGGACATGAAAGTAAATGGTCTGTCTTTCGAAGTTTTAACGGAAGCATTGCTTCAGGCAAAAGCCGGCAGATTGCATATTTTGGGCGAAATGAATAAAACTATGACAGAAAGTCGCTCAGATCTGAAACCTCACACGCCTCGCGCCGTCGTAATAAAGATTGATCGCGAAATGATCGGTGCAGTAATCGGACCTGGTGGTAAAGTTGTACAGGATATTCAGAAAGAATCAGGTGCTACAGTTTCTATCGAAGAAAAGGATGGCGCTGGTTTCGTGAGTATATTCTCTGCCGACAAGACTTCAATGGATAAGGCAGTTGCACGTATCAAAGGAATCATTCTTGTACCTGAAATTGGTGAGATCTACAGCGGAAAAGTGAAATCTATCATGCCTTTCGGAGCTTTTGTTGAGTTCCTTCCTGGCAAAGATGGTCTTCTGCATATTTCAGAAATCAAATGGGAAAGACTTGAAACAATGGACAATGTGCTGGAAGTTGGAGA
>DASYHR010000305.1:0-2313 GCA_035998385.1 Dyadobacter sp.
CTTTACATGTTTATAATTATGATTATCAGGGATTTAGGTTGCTATTTCAATTTTGATACATGTACCGGGTTTCAAATTTGATACACCGGCTTTCGAAATTGTAACATTTATGCTGAGTGGGCTACCCAGCAAATAGCACATTACTGAGAATGAATGATATAAAAATGCAGTTACTTACGATTTTTTATACTCCATCGGGGTTTGGTTATATTTCGCTTTGAAAGCAGTCGAGAAGTAGGTCGGCGAGGAGAAGCCCACTTTGTAAGCGATATCTGCCACAGTCAAATCATCTCTTCGCAACAGGAATTTGGCTTTGTTGAGTCTTACCTGCTGCATATACTCATTTACACTCATGCCCAACAGGGCTTTCACTTTCCTGTAGAGCTGCACCCGCGACATACCAAGATCTTTGCCGATATCCTCTACGCTTAATGCCGAGTTGTCGTAGTGCTCTTCTACATACGCAGTAAACCGGGTAATGAATTTTTTGTCAAGTTTGTTCGGGTTGGCTGTGGAAGATGTTTCCAGCGGAAGCTCACTGGTATAATGCGCGCGCAGCAATGCCCTGTTTTTAAGCAAAGTTCTGATTACTTCCTGAACATACTGCAGGTTGAAAGGTTTGGTAATGTAGGCATCCACACCAGTCTGAATTCCGGCAATCTGTTGATCGGTTGCCGTGCGGGCAGTGAGCAGGATCACAGGGATATGCGAAGTCCGGAAATCAGTTTTAAGAATAGAAGTCACATCAAGACCGTCCTTTTTAGGCAACATCACATCGCATACGATCAGGTCAGGAATATGCTCAAACGCCAGTCTGAGCCCTTCCTCTCCGTCGTTGGCAACAACGACCTGGTAGTGCATCTGCAGTTTCTGCTCCAAAAGCCGCACCAGATCAGTATTGTCTTCAATAATCAGAACAGATTGCTCTCTGGGTGGTGATGCAGTGCCCGGACTTGGGTCAGCCTTGAAAATATCATCATGCAGCTCAAAGTTCTGCACGGCAGAGAAATCGCCGTCTTGCCCGCTGATGAGTTGGTCAGTTTGAAGATGTGCATTTCCCAAAGGGAGCTCAATGGTAAAGCAAGTTTCTTTATTGGGCTGACTGCGTACGGCGATCGTTCCTTTATGAAGCGCAATCAGTTCTTTGGAAAGGGCCAGTCCCAGACCGGTTCCCAGCGTTTTATAAGTATTTTCAGCCTGATAAAATACCTCAAAAACATGGGCGGTTTCAGATTCACTCATGCCTATTCCATTGTCCTCTACAGTCAGAAGCACGCGGTCAGATGCTGTCTTTTTGATATACAGATATACCCGTCCTTTGTCAGGCGTGAATTTGAAAGCGTTGGAGAGAAGATTAAAAATTACCTTGTCGAGCATCGTCGCATCGAACCAAACGGGTAGTTCAGATTCGGAGGTAATGAGTTGAAAATCGATTTTATGTTTTGAAGCAATTCTTTCAAACGCGACCATGATGTCTTTGACAAACGCGACCAGGTTGTGCTCTGCTGCCCGGAGTTGCATGCGGTTGTTGGTCAGCTTGCGGAAGTCCATCAACTGATTGACCAGCCTGAGTAGTCTCAGCGTATTTTTTCGAATCAGCGAGATTTCCTGTTTAATAAACGGATCCCGGATTTTGTCACTGGCCAGAACATCTTCTACCGGCGCCAGAATCAATGTGAGCGGTGTGCGGAATTCGTGCGAAATATTGGTGAAAAATTTAAGCTTGGCCTCGTTCTCCACCTCAGCGCTTTGCGCGAGTTGTTCAATCTGGTTTTTCTGATCAGAGATCTCATGATTTTGAAGTGCCAACCGTCTGTTGATCTTCCGGTTTTCCCTTAGAGAATAAAAAGATATTGCTCCGAAAATGAGCGCAAGCGCCAAGGTGACAGAAACAGTCCAGATCACAATGTTCTGGTTTTCTGAAATGGCGCGCTGCTCTTCAATTTTCTTCTGCCGGCGTTCGATGTCGCGTTGCTGGGCTGCCACCTTCTCACCCTGCAGTTTCATGATACGCACATTGGTCGAATCAATAGTTGTGATCTGCAAGCGGTTTTCTCTTTTGAAAGGCTTCTTATCTAAAATAGAAATTGCAGTCCGGATCGCCTCTTCACCTCCGGTTGGATAAAGAATCGTCGCGTTCAAAATACCTCTGTCGACCAGATCAATTCCGCCATCGGGCACCGACAAACCGTCTACACCGATCAGCTTTATTGATTTGTCTAACCCCAATTTTTTACAAACCTTGATAGCCGCCAGAGCCCGGCGATCATTCTGGCAGAAGATCACATCAACATCTGCATGTTTTTTGAGCAG
>DASYHR010000307.1:0-3785 GCA_035998385.1 Dyadobacter sp.
TAGAAGCCAAAGTAAAGTTTCAGATTGAATTACCAGATTTGAGTATAAATATGGATTATCAAAATCGCTAAAATGAATTGGGAAATTAATCAACCAGTGCCGTTACAATATCTTGCGATTGACGAAGCTACGAAAGCATCAGGCTTTACGATGGCGTCTGATGCACTGACCTGCTCGCTTCTGCGCACCCTTGCAGTAAGTAAGCCGGGTGGGAAATTTCTTGAACTGGGAACCGGTACCGGACTGTCTACAGCATGGATTCTGGACGGTATGGATGCAGATTCCACCCTCGTATCTATTGACAATGACGGGCAGTTTTTGGAAATCGCCCAAAGATTTCTGGGAGAAGACAAGCGTTTGGCCCTGATAAAAACAGATGGCGCCGAATGGGTGGAAGCCAATAAGTATGAAAAATATGATTACATTTTTGCAGATACCTGGCATGGAAAATACCTCTTGCTGGACGAGGTGCTTGCTATGCTCAATACCGGGGGGTTGTATATCATTGATGATATGCTCGCCCAACCCAACTGGCCGGAAGGGCATGATCTGAAAGCCAACCGTTTGATTGATTATCTGGATTCAAGGCAAGATTTGTTTCTGACCAAGCAGGTTTGGGCGACGGGAATTATCGTGGGGGTGAAGAGGTGACAATTCTAATTATCAAGTGAATCTTATGAGCTATCGGAGTAAGATCAGAGTGGAATGCCTATTGGTGAAGGTAGTTATGACAACAAGAGCATAAAGATCAAACAGTAGCAGTATTCACAAGTTCATTTTGCGACTTCTCAGTTATTCAACCCTTTCCAGGGTTGCTTTCGAATACGCGGGGGTTGCACTCGCCCCGGGTTTGCACCCGGCGTTACTCATGTTGAATCCCTCCGGGATTATAGGTTCGATTGTTCTTTCTTAGCAAGTTGCAATGTCTAGTTTTTGTTATATAGGGTGAACACTACCGTCGAATTAGAATCCCATAGGGATTCAACATGAATAGCCCCGGGTGCAAACCCGGGGTTGAAAGGAAACATCCGGAGCAGCCTCCAACCCTGTAGGGGTTTAATGTGAATGTGCAATATTAGTTGAATCCTGTAATTGTTGGTTTGCCATTCAACCCTTTTCAGGGTTGCTTTTAAATATGCGCGATTCACTTCTCCCCGGGTTTCACCCGGCGTTACTCATGTTGAATCCCTCCGGGATTCTTGGTTGATCGATTGTTCTTTCCTAGCAAGTTGCAATGTCTAGTTTTTGTTATATAGGGTGAACACTACCGTCGAATTAAGAATCCCATAGGGATTCAACATGAATAGCCCCGGGTGCAAACCCGGGGTTGAAAGGAAATATCCGGAGCGGCCTCCAACCCTGTAGGGGTTTAATGTGAAGGTGCAATATTAGTTAAATCCTGTAATTGTTGATTTGTCGTTCAACCCTTTCCAGGGTTGCTTTTCGATATGCTTGATTCACTTCTCCCCGGGTTTCACCCGGCGTTACTCATGTTGAATCCCTCCGGGATTCGAGCCTCAGCAATTGCTTCCTCCCCGGCAAATTGCAATATTTAAGTTTTGATATAAACAGTGAAAATCAACGTCATATCGGAGCCCCTCCGGGGTCCCAGGTTCGATTGTTCTTTCCTGGCAAGTTGCAGTGTCTAGGTTTTGTCATAAATCAACATTACCATCGAATCAGAATGCCGTAGGTATTCAATATGAATAGCCCCGGGTGCAAACCCGGGGTTGAAGGAAACATCCGGAGCAGCCTCCAACCCTGAAGGGGTTGAACATTGACAAAATCATTGAAATTTGAAAAAATTGCCCTGATAATACGAGCCATCCAAACAAAAAGGAGTCAGCCCTCGCGGGCCGACTCCTTTTGCATTTCATTCAATTTAGGTTAAAATCAATATCCGTCATTTTGCTGCATATACCCTGGTAGGTTAGATGCACCGTCAATGGCATTTTGCGGGATCGGGAAGATGCGTTTTTTTACATCGGTATTGGTTTTCTCCGTCCAGGTTCCTTCGTATTTACCGAAGCGGATCATATCCGGGCGACGAACCATTTCCCAATACAATTCAAATCCACGCTCACGAAACAGAATATCCAACGACATACTTGTTAATGCAGGAGGAGGTGTTGTTTTGGTACGTGCAGCCCGTACTGTGTTCACATCTGCCAGGGCGCCAGCTATATCGTTGCTTTTACGCAATTTTGCTTCAGCACGCATCAGATAAACATCAGCCAAACGCAGGATTACGATATCTGCGTCACCTCGGTTTCTTCCCGTATTCGATTTTTTACCAAATTCATATTTGGACACACGGTAACCGCTGTTATAGTTGCTTCCCGCCGTTGTAAAATCAATGTTCTGCGAGAAACTTACCGGAAGATCTGCCCGGTTACGAGTCAGATAGGCCAGCTTTCCAACTTTAAGCTTACCGTCAGGACATCTTAAAAATGCTCCGTTTACACGGATAGCACCATATTGCTGGTCGCGCAGAATTCCACGGTTGATTTTGTAGTCTGCATCGTTCACACAGGTATCAGCCTTGTTGGAATAAATTGACATATTTTCCTGATAGAATCTCGGATCTGCTTTTGGGTCAACAGTTCCATAGGCATCAGTCCAGGTTTTGTAGAAATCGCTGGTGATACCCGGGCCGTCCGTGCCGTTTGCTGCAGGAAATTCAGGAAGCGGAAACTGGTCTCCTGAGATCGAGAAATACGCCATACGGTTATGTCCGTTCAGATCGGCGCGTTGATCCACCGCAAAAATCAGTTCGTCGTTGCTATGGTTATTATCATTGAAGATAGAAAAATAATCAGGTGATAATTTAGCCTGACCTGAGGCAATAATTTTATCAGTATACTGAATCACCTTGTCCATATCCGCCGAAGCAAATGTGAATGAAGCTCCGTAAATATTACGATAAACAGCAGCATTCAGATACAAGCGGGAAAGTAGTCCCCACACGGCCGCCTGGTTTAATCGTCCCGGACCTACTACAGATTTAGGTTGAACCAGAGGTTCGATTGCCAGCAGTTCGCTTTCAATGTATTTGATCGCTTCCTCACCTCTCACAATCGTTGAGGTCGTTCCCGGATCTTCCTTGATGAATGCAATTCCAAACAGATCCAGCATCACCATATTGTAGTAAGCACGCATTCCCCGCGCCTCTGCCAGATATTGAGCCGCTCCCGGATACGTGGAATTTTTAAAGCTGGTAATTGCTGTAATACTCCTCGAAAGAGACTGTACAATGTTATTCCAGGTTGCATTTACGTTTGGATCTGTACTCGTCGTATTATGACGGTGCAGAGCCAGGTAAATACCGTTATCACCCCAGTCTGTTCCGCCACGATATGGAAGAATGGCTTCATCGGTAGAAATTTCCTGCAGTGCAAAGTATCTGGTATGCAGGAACATGTCTGGCAGAAGGGCGTAAACAGGAGCAAGAAGTCCGTTTGCAGCTTCCTGTTCAGTCAGGTTGGCGGTCAGCGTTTCGTCCAATACCTGTTCTTTCAAATCTGTACAGGCATTCGACAGGAGTAAAATGCCTGCCGCGGTAAGTATAGTTGTTATTTTCGTTTTCATCATTAATTTTTTAGAAACCCAGGTTAATCCCGATAATTACAGTTTTTGCCTTTGGATAGCTCAGGTAATCTACACCATAGGAGGTGATACCATTTACTTGTCTGTCGTTGTTCACCTCAGGATCGTAACCGTTGTATTTGGTCCAAACGAACAAGTTTTGTCCTGTCACGGATACACGTGCTGTTTGAATCCATCTG
>DASYHR010000347.1:0-9265 GCA_035998385.1 Dyadobacter sp.
AAATTGATCCACTATCCTTTCAATTGACTGACTTCAAAATTTTCGTGAATCAGGGTATCATTGGCGATCTGATTATCAACTTGGGCTCCGCTCACGAGAGATCAATGAATCAACCTAAAATATTATTGGATAGCAGTAAAGATTTGTGTGTACCAATGCCAACAGGTCCCGGTGGGAACACACATTGTTGCTCCGGGCAACCAATACCACCAAAGCTCATAAACACTCTTATTAGAAATATAAATCCCTCAAAATGATCTACTGGCTATTCAGATTCTCTGCATGGACGAGTAGCCTGACAAGCGTTTTGATCGGCGTATGCGCTTTGAGAAGTAAAAATATATGGAAAAATAAGTTTGTGTTTCTGGGAATCGATTTCTGTTTTATAGCATTGATGGATCTCACTTCATCTCTCTCCGATCTATTCTCTTTCTCTAATGTATGGATCTCTATGATTTATGTACCTATTGATTTTACATTGATCATGCTGTATTTGAAGGGTCAGCATAAATCATTAAATATAAAAAGAACAATTAATGTACTGATTTTTATATTTATATTTTTTCAAATATTTCAATCCATAAATTTAGAAAAAAACAGATATTACGACGTCGCCGGAATGTATATCAATATGGCTATCATATTGATATATTCATTATGGAATTTAACGTTACTGTTTCAACAAAATAACAGATCCGGAAGATTAAGAATAAATCCAGATTTTTGGTTCACTTCCACTACCTTTTGCTTATGCTTCTCTGACGCTATAATAACATTACTTAGCTACGTGAGCCTGAAAGATAATATACAGGTATTTTACACGATTTATATACTCAGAAACCTTATTCATGCAGTACTATTCTTAGGTTATTATAAGGGAATAAAACTTCTAAACTAGAATTAATAAAATCAATATACTATAACTATAGATATACAATTAAAATTATAATCCAACATTTACATACTAACAATACGAATAAATAAGACATTTAAATAAGATACAATAAAAGTCACTGTTGATTTACCAATAGTGACTTTTATTGTATATAATAACAATGTCAAATTAAAGAAAAATTTCGTGATATAAATTTAAAATATATCATCAGTATATGTGATTGCTATAAGCATAATTTACTCTGAAATTTGAATAAGTTATTGCAGAATGAGATTCTTCATAACATAATATTGAAGCTGGAGATCTCGATTAGGATATCTACGCGGAAGCCGAAAAGCGGGTTAGAGTAGGCTGATATAATTAATCAAAACAAAAAATGGCAAATCTAGAACCAATGGACTGGCAAATTAGAGGTGGTGGAACACCGCAGATAATGGAAGATGTAGAATATGGTTTATGGTGCATTTCAGAGAATGACTTTTTGAAAGCCGAATGGCGAAAAAAAGGAATTAATTTGGTTTGGAAATCTGAAAACCCCAACAACGTCCGCTTTGAGCGTGAAAATGACAGCGGAAACATTTTATCTGGCGAGCGAATTGCTATCTACTTTAATGGGGAAAAGGGAGGGTATTTATATTATAAGAGGAGGGAGAATGGAATTAATCTGGAATTCTCAAAAACCCCAAAGTACGAATGGGAAATAAGAGACGATTCGAATGCAGATGGAAATTTAATTCGAACCGAGAGCACCCTAGCCATTTATTCTTCCATTGAAGATGATTTTATTAAGGGATGTAAACGTCTGGATAATGTGGTCAACTTAGGATGGTGTAAGGATTGCTGGGGAGGATATAGAGTCCCACTTCCAGAAGCTAAATTAAAAGTTATCTCTGATCTATCCAAAAAAGCCATTCCATTTGTCTTGGCAGCTTTATAACCTGCAACTATTCATTTGCCTTTTTGGTAAGTGATGTCATATGAGTCGGCCGGTACTAGCATATTGGCCTATTTTACATTTTTTATAAATGATCTCGAATAGATATAACCAAATATTTTCAATCATGAACGATAAAAACAAAAAAAATTGGATCCGAAGTGACATCATTATTCCCATACTAACTGCTTTACTTGGTGCAGCCGTACCCGAATTATTCAGACACTTTAACAAACAAGTAAAACCAAAAGCCAATTTTGAATATTACAGTGAACAAACTGACAAAAAATATGCCTTTTCATTAAAGCCTGTCAAATTTAGGAGTACCTCAAAGGATGCATCATATGTTAAATGGACTTTTCCCAGCGGAAAAGTTTATCAGGACGATTCTGTAGAAACAACCTTTGAATTCAGTGGTCGTCATGATGTTAAACTGGAAGCATTTTCAGAAGATGGTCTACTATCAGATTCCATAATCATTGAGTGCCTTGTACTCCCCGACTTTCCCGATAAGCTAACGTCAGTTTATATAGAGAATTTACCGAGTAAACCCATATTTGGAAACAACCCAATTTTATTCATTGGCACTGTCGGAGGAGATAAATTGCCCGCAGGACAAACAATTACATTCAATGGAATTCCGCCAGGGATAACGGAGTATTTTTTTCAAGGAAACGGATACTACGTACAAAATTCTAACTCCATGCCCAATAGTTGCTATTTAAATGGTCATGGTAAAGTCGACATTGTTCCAAATGCTAACTATAAAATTCAGTGGAGAGACGAACGAAAATGTGAATTGGAATTAATTAAGCTAGACTAAGATAAACCTGAAAATTTAATATTGAGGCTTATTGAAATTTTCGCAAATCCGATTATACAATGGACTGGAAGTTTGGGTTCGAAATTTGTATCGGGATGATAAAGAATTTATCTGTTTTTAAAGAGTAGCTGCAATAATGGCCTAAGCAGTTCCTTCAAGTAATCGTAAGCTCATTGTCTCTCAAAATCACCAATTTATGTGATTGCTACACCCTCGAGAATTATCGAAATTTGATCAAACTTAAAAAATCCAACCACTTTTGCTACAATATAACTAAGGCTCTCAGATCATGTTACGGCAGAATGAACTCCAAAGAGCATTTTCGCTCCGGTTGCTTGCACCATCCATTTCTCAAGGTACTAAATTCCAACATCATGAAACATTTTCTACCCTTGTTATGCACCCTTTCCCTATTGCTTCATGAGCAATGTCTGGGTGTCGTTTATGTCGTTTACGCTACGGAGCCTTCCGGTATCATGTTATCACCTACTCAGAGCAGTAAACCCAATACCGTCACAATCAAATCGGGTCAGAGAATCCAATTGACAGGCATGTATGATCAGGAGGTTGTGAAGTGGTATGGCGAGGGACTTCCCGCTGAAGGGTCCCCCTTTTTCTATACTTTTGTAGCGCCCGTTAACACGGGAAGCGAAAATAGCACGCTCATTTACAAAGCGAATAATAGCGATGAAAATGCCATTATCGTTACCGTTCTTCCTGCACAGGGTGTAATGGACCCTATCATTAGTGCATCTACTTTTTGTGTCCTCAATCCTCTGCTCACAGCGAGCAGGTGCAGCGGCGTTGTCAAATGGTACAAAAAACAGGGGAATGGCCTTTGGGAACCTTACGTAAGAGTGCCAATACCCGGAGCTGAAGGCAACTCGTACCAAATCACTGCCGGAGGCAACTATTGCGCCACCTGTAACGTTGAGGGTGTGGAAAGTTTCGGTAGCGAAACAATAAGTTCCTCGGGCGTGCAACCCGTTATTTCCGTGAGCTCTCCACAGCCTAACACAAACATCTGTATGTGGTCGGATCGGACAGTACAGGCTTCGGGTGCCGGGACAGAAGCCGGACCAATTACCT
Organism: Dyadobacter sp.; assembly: GCA_035998385.1. Taxonomy (GTDB): domain Bacteria; phylum Bacteroidota; class Bacteroidia; order Cytophagales; family Spirosomataceae; genus Dyadobacter. Next base: position 3,742 of record DASYHR010000347.1, read on the forward strand.
GGTTTGAAAAAGTAGGAAATGATCCGGCGACGGCCATTGGCTCAGGATACACCAGGGATGTTACCATCACGAACCTCAATACCAGCTACTATGCACAGCTTGCTGTATCTGGCTGCCCGACCAAAACCAGCAATACTTTTACTTTTACGGTTCAGGAGCCAGCTGTACTATCCAATGCGGGAGAAAGAAGCTTCACAGCACACGTACAGGGCATGAATATACTAACGGATGACAATTGTCAACTCATCGCAGGCTTTGGCGCGGGATTGAATAACGACGGTGTTAACCTGATGCTTGGAAAGCGGCTGACCGCAAAAGTGACCAAAGACGTTTCTGTACAGCTTTACAATGGTCAACCTTATCTGCAGCGTCATTTCGATTTCGAACCAGAGATAACATCTGAGGGCGTAGGAGCTTTTACACCATTAAGATGGTATTTACACAAGCCGATTTTGATGCTTTCAATGCTGTAAGCTCAGTAAAATTACCATCAAACACGTCTCTCCAAGAACAGGCAAAACTGGCAAACTTGCGGATATGGCAGGTGCATGGAACTCCAGCAGCAAATCCTGCTACACCAGGTAATTATTCAGGCGGACCAGCAACCGACTACGACTGCGTGGCCTGCAGAAGTTCCAACTGGAATGAATCTAAAAATTATTGGGAAGTCTACTTTAACACTTCCTCATTCTCCGGCTTCTTCGTCACCACCGAAGGCGCCACAGCCCTTCCCGTAACCCTCATCAGTTTCCAAGCCCAAAAGCAGGAAAACGAAGTGGTGCTCAACTGGCAGACAACCGAAGAAACCAACAGCGACCGGTTTGAGATTGAACACAGTGTTAACTCAAAACAATGGGTGAACCTAGGCTCGGTAATTTCTCATCGTGAAAGCAATTCTCTGCAAAGCTATACCTATTCACATGCAACTCCCGCTGCTGGCGAGAATCTCTACCGGCTCAAAATGATAGACCGCGCGACTGACCGCGGGGATGGGAGTTACGCTTATTCAAAAATCGTTTCGGTAAAATGGGATAGTGATTCTGAAGTTAATATATATCCTAATCCGGGATCCGGTAAGGTGAACTTATCCAGCAAAGTACCGGTATCGGCATATACACTAATGTCTGTCACAGGGAAGATTGTTGAAGATAAACAGCAGCAAAATAAAACGCTGGTCCAGATTCCTTTAACCGGACTATCACCCGGACTATATGTGATTCAACTGTCACTGCTAAACGGGGAAACCGTGTACCACAAGCTGGTTGTTCAGGATTAAACGGAGTATGAATAATCCTGGGAAGCCTAAACACTTTCCGGGACTTTTTTTGGCTAGCTATCATTCCAACGAACTCTACTAAACATGTGTCCTGAGGAAAAGCAACTATTTACCTTCTCACATGAAACTGATCCATTATTGCCTGATCGTATTGGTACTTTCCGGCTCATGTAAAAATAAGACACCGAAAGTAGCTGTTGTTGACGCTTGCGGAGTAGAAGATCCGGTGAGAAACCTTGGCTGGTTAAAAGGCAGAATTAATGAAGCCAAAGCGAGTAAGACGGATCAATTTCTAAAGGCTGTACTCGTTAATATTGATGGCAAACAGGTTATCAACTGTCAATTTGAGTATATGGCATGTGTGGGATGTTATGCCTACAATTGTGACGGTTCGCCGTTCGATATATCAAAATTAACCGACGCCGAACGTACATCTTTTTACGAGAATGTATGGGGAGAGAAAGGTATTCGCACCGTGCTCTGGCCGCAGAACGAAAAGCCTTAAAACAAAAAGAGGATCTGCTAAGATCCTCTTTTTGCTGTTATCAGGCATATATACCCGGACGCTGCAGGTGACCCGGCTGCCAGCTTCCATCTCTGCGACGCAACGCCTTTGCAACATTGAGTACTTCCGCGTTGCGTGCTTCACGCACATCAGCAGGATCCTGGCTATGAAAATATTGTCCGATGATCTCCCATTCAAAAGTATCGTTCACTTCATCATAAATACCTACCGGTACACGATTTCCGTCAGTCATCAAACCCGCCAGAACTGCCTGTGCTTCGCTTTGAGAAGAACAACCTACATGCTGATACTGTGCATTTAATGTGTATAATACCGAATATCTGTTTTTACCAAAATCACCGTAATCTGCATCTTTGGTAGCGTCATTTGTATGTCCAGCTTCTAACAATACGGTCCCCATAGGAGCCCATGGCTTAGACAACACTCCGAATACTTCGGAATACTTTGCGCTATACACTGAAAAAAGGTTACCAATTGAATTTCTTAATCCTGTAAGTGGTGTAGTGCTCATTTGTTTTTTTATCTGTGTCATCGTTTTTTCTTTTTCGTAAATGGTTGAAGGTTTGGTACCAGTAGTGCAATTCTCATTCATGAACAATCCGTTATATTATTAAAGTACAACAAACTCACAATTCTGCACACTTCAACATCGCGCTATCCCGCCAAACCAGCCATTGTTAACAATTCTTTAAATATTCACCAGGTTTCAAAAATAGCAAAACCTAAAACAATAGACATCAACTTAATTTTATTATCTGCCTATCAATTAATTACAAAATAAATATATAACACAGACAGTTCAAAATAATCATAAATTGTTATCGTCATTGATTAGAATAATACAATTTAACAACATGATAGATCTGATACATTTTAATTAAAATAACCTCATATTACTTCCTGTAACCCGATTCACTTAGTATGAAATATTGGAATAACACCAAAAAACCATTTTTAGTATTGTTTGAAGCATTAGCATGATACTCCGGTCAATTCCGCTGTTTTTTCAGTAATTATCACACAGAAAATGCCGTCCCAAAGCTAAATATTTCAACTAATTTTTTAGTTATATTTATCAATTTGATAGCTTTGCAAAACACAATCAGATCCCCCAATGAAAATCCCACTGTTGCTTTTGTCAATATTCTTTACGCTTATCATTGAATCGTCATCTGCTCAAAACCAGCAGATGTCAGGAAAGGCTGTAGATGGAGTGACAAATCAGCCGATGGAACTCGTAAACATTTTCATCACAAACACAACCTACGGCACTACGACCGATCATGCCGGAAAATTCACTCTTTCTCTGCCAAACGGCCATTATGAAGTGGTGGTATCGATGGTCGGGTATGAACCGATTGTTTATCCCGTCATCTTGTCCGATACCAAACAGCCGCCACCACTTGTCTTCAAACTAACTCCTTCACAAACTGAGCTGAGCAGTGTTTCGGTAAAGACAAAACGAGACCCTTCCTGGTATACCAATCTCGAATTATTTAAAGAAGGCTTTATTGGTAAAAGTGAAATTGCTTCCAGATGCAAACTGGTAAATCCGGAAACGCTGATTATTGTATATGATGAAAACACCAATACCCTGAAAGTAAGCGCGAAGGATTTGCTGATTATCGAAAACCCTGAACTTGGCTTCCGGATCTATTATTTGTTGATCGAATATGTTTATGACTACAATTCCAAATACCTGACCTATCTGGGCTATCCTTTATTTGAGCAGTTGACAGGCAGCAAAAGCCGGGAGAAGAAATGGCAAAAAAATAGATTGAAAGCGTACAATGGCTCTGTGATGCATTTTGTAAGGACTTTACGAAATGAGCAACTGGAAGAAGAAGGATTTAATCTCAGAAGGCTGATCAGAATGCCTAATCCAGATCGCCCCACAGAAGAACAGCTGCAGGAAGCCCGAAAACAACTCGCGATAATGGGAACCAATACTCCCATCAATGATGACCACCCCATCGGCAAAATATTAGCAAAGGCGAGTTTACCCAAAGTAATCGAAAAACTGGATACTACGCGTGTACCCTATTCCCAATATCTACTGAAAGGCGACAGTCACATGAGGCAACTCTCATTTGAAGGTTTTCTCCAGGTTGTATACACCGGAGAAAAGGAGGAACCAACTTATGTTGCTGCGGAAAGTATGTTCAGAAAAAGGCAACCTACCTATCAGACTTCGGTGATTTCAATGAAACAGGAGAAAGTGATACTGGACGAATCGGGCAGCCTGGCAGATCCACTCGCACTCACCTTCGAAGGTTATTGGGGATGGGAAAAAGCAGGCGATATGTTGCCGCTGGATTATCAGCCCGTTCCTGTCACAAAAAGCATTGAATGATTATAACTTAAAGCCGACTTCCAAAGCGAACACACCAAACTTTTCGGATGTACTCTTTCCGAGATCTCCCCTAAGTTTATTTAGTAATCCCATTTCATAACGTAGGTTTAACATCAGCCGATTCAGGCGATAACTTGCCTCCAAGGGCACTACCGGATTTATCCTTTTATAATTTTTTGCCATTGACAACCCTCCAGGCTTCACCGTACCATAGTAAGCTTCCGCATCTGGTAGACGAATCAAGGAAACGGCCATTATATGTGCTGCGATACCAGTACCTACGGAAAATTGGTTACCCAGTTCATAATGCACAACGATGCCGGGATTCACAGTGTAGTCTGAAGACCATGACTGATAGTGACCCATTGCGTTACTTACAGGATCTCTGATAGGCATAGGATCATCCCAATAAGTCAGTTTTGAAAGATTCAGATATGGCTTCAAATAGATATGATTTGAGACAGGAACCCATGCTGCAATACCAAACCCGATCCCTCCCAAAAGCACCTTAGGAGATGTATTTTTGTTAAAACCTATGACCGGAAAAACTGACTTTTCAGAATCCCCAGTGGGTATATAGCAGTTTATAGATGTATTGATATACCAATCTATACCCGCATCCTGGGCCTTGATATTGCCAAAAAGAAAAATGAGAAATGTAACAAGTATGAGCTTACGAATCATATCTTAAAGAATTTTTCAGTGTATGTTATCGAGTTCATCTTGAGAACTACGACATATTTTCCTGCTGATTTATTGTTTAAATCCAGAGCAATACTGTTTCGGTCGGCTCCTTCAGGTACACTTTCTTCAAAAAATGAATTCGCTTCGGGGTCAAAAACCTCAATGTGGTAAGCGATTTGATTGACATTCCTAACATGAATATAGACAATGCTGCCAGCAGGTGTAGGATATGGCATGAGAATATCTATCTCATTGGGCTCTATGTCAGGAATTTTACTACATCCCGACGCGAGTATCAGAAGTAATAAAAAAAGAAAAATGCACTTCATAGTTTCAGAAAAAAATTAAAACATAAAATTACTTTTTCTCAAAAAGCGTAATGGTATAATCCAGCAATTTGAGGTCTCCCGTTGCTCCATGGCCGGGAATCACTATTTTGGTATCAGGATATTTCGATTTTACTTTCCGTACAGTCGACGGCCATTCGTTTTCGTTGGCATCCCCCAAAAAACCTTTCCCCGCTTTCAGTTCTTTGATCAGACAACCTCCGAACATCGCCTTTTCTGCCGGGAAGTAGCCAATCACATTGTCGTGTGTGTGCCCTTCGCCATTGAATTCCGCAATCACTTTCTCGCGTCCGACAGGCAGTTCCAGCAATCCGGAAAATCCTTTCTGAGGTGTTGGA
>DASYHR010000350.1:0-4889 GCA_035998385.1 Dyadobacter sp.
CTTCTTTGTTTTCTGGCTTTCCGATAGCCCGAAAGGATTTCATCTAAGTATTGATACCTATACCATTGTTCCTTCCCTTACCTTTTAATTTTTTCTATGATGAAAGATTCAACGAATCAGCATGATGGCCAGTCACGTCGCAGTTTTATCAAAACATCTTCATTGGCAGCTTCTTCATTTTTTATCGTTCCCCGTCATGTCTTGGGGAAAGGGTTTATTCCACCAAGTGATAAATTGAATATTGCAGGAATAGGAGTTGGGGGCAAAGGGAAGAGCGATCTGGCGAGTTTCGCAAAGAGCCCGAATGTGAACATCGTTGCACTGTGTGATGTTGACGACCGTCAGGCAGTTACTTCCAGAACCAATTTTCCGAATGCCAAATATTATAAAGACTTCCGGGAAATGCTTTCCAAAGAGCATAAAGGCATTGATGCGGTCTCAATCTCGACACCAGACAATACCCACGCCGTCGCCACACTGGCAGCGATGCAGTTGGGAAAACACGTGTACACGCAAAAACCGCTGACACACGATATATATGAAGCCCGAATTCTGGGGCAGGCAGCCAAAAAATACAAGGTGATTACCCAGATGGGGAATCAGGGAGGATCAGGAAATGGTGTGCGCCGCATGAAAGAAATATATGATTCCGGAGTTATAGGTCAGGTGAATAAGGTATTGTGCTGGACCAACAGACCCGTTTGGCCGCAGGCAATTCCTACTGACAATATTGATCCGATCCCGGCCGAACTCGATTTCGACCTTTGGCTCGGACCAGCTCCCAAGGTGGGATATAATAAGGCTTACCTTCCATGGAACTGGCGTGGCTGGTGGCCTTATGGCACGGGCGCATTAGGAGACATGGCTTGCCATATTATGGATCCTGTTTACCGTATTTTACCAATTCTGTATCCTGTTTCAGTAGAATGCAGTGTTGCGGGTACCTGGACATTCACTCTGCGGGAAAAAGACCATAACCCCGATTGGACGCCGTTTTCATCTACCATTCATCTGGACTACCCGCGTAATGATGGCAAAGGCAATATCAAAGTGAGCTGGTATGATGGCGGGATATTGCCGGAACGCCCGGAAGAATTGCTTCCCGGAGAAGCATTTGGGAATCCGGACGGAGGTGTATTGTTTATCGGAGACAAGGGAAAATTGATGGCTGATTGCTACGGTGCTAATCCGCGTCTTTTGCCATTAAAGAAAAACGAAACCCTCAACATTCCGGAAACGATCAAGAGAGTACCCAATGAAGACCATTATCTCAACTGGGTGGATGCCTGTATAGCGGGATACGGAAAGGGTCAAACCAGTTCGCCATTTGAATATGCTGCTCCGTTCACTGAAAGTATTCTGATCGGTAACCTCGCATTACGGAGCTGGATGTTACGTGATGCTCCTGAAGCATTAAAAACAGCCGATAAATACAACGGAAGAAAAAAACTCCTTTGGGATGCGAAAAACATGAAGATAACCAACTATGATCTCGCCAATCAATTTGTGAAGCGCGACTACCGTGAGGGCTGGGAATTGAAACTATAGTTTTTGTTTTTCAATAGTCTTAAAATCCGGTTTGAAGAGCTCTTTCAAACCGGATTTTCTTTTTTATTAAATTTATTAAATAGCATTTAAAGAATATATTTTTAGCTTTATGCCCTGTTAGCGAAAAGCATTGTTGTGGCCAATTTTGAAACGTTGAGAAATTTCGGGACCGATCAGGAACTGTGGGCTGGAATACGCCGCGGCGACGAATCAGCGTTTACACAGATGTTTGATACCTACCACTCTACACTCTACAATTACGGCTTTAAACTTAGCAGCAACTCAGGAGTTGTGGAAGATGCTGTTCAGGATGTTTTCGTTGATGTCTGGCGATTGAGACAAAATCTTACCGGGGATATTACCTCTATCAAATTTTACCTGTACCGGGCTCTTCGCCGCCGCATTACAGTTGCATTGGGCAAGTTTCCACTTACCGAGGAAATCAGTGTGTTGGATGAAAACAATGAGCCATCCAGTTTTTCCAATACCGAAACCATCCTGATTGCTTCGGAATCTTCAGAAATCCGTTCGAAACAAATCCGGGATTTGCTGGCAAGCTTGCCGGAAAGGCAGGTGGAAGCACTTACACTGCGTTATTTTGATGATTTCAGCATCGACGAGATAGCTCAGATCATGGGTGTAAGCGAAAAGTCAGTTCGCAATTTTATCTACAAAGCACTCACGTCTATGCGTGAACACCGCCAGAGCCTGCTACTTTCTTCCCTGATATTCTGTCTGTTACTGATTTTTTAGAATTTTATTTAAAAATAATTTCATTTTAGAGGGGTCATTTTCAGAAAAGGCGGCTCTTTCTATTTGAAAGCCTTACCACAAGTTTACCACGCGCATGAAGTACGATCCCTATTCGCTCACGGAATTAATTCGGAACGACGACTTTATTGCCTGGGTGAGACATCCTGACGAAGCGAGTGAGGCAAGATGGCAGGAATTTCTCAGAAACAATCCGGAAAAGCGAAGTGTAGTGGAAGACGCCCGGGGTTATGTGAATCTGGTGGCGGAGGATACCGGAAAGCACAAGCCAACTGAAGAGCAAAGCAGGAAAATGTGGAGTGTGGTGGAAAGTCGTATGGCTGAAGAATCTGCGGAGGAGGAGCTTGTTACGAAAGAAAAAACAATAAGTTCATGGCAATGGCTGAGAATTGCGGCCTCTGTAGCACTGATAGCAGGTTTTGGTGTAGCGGTATATTGGTATCAGAACAGGCCTTCGCAGATAATGTTATCGGATGCCTATGTGTCAGAAAGTCCGGTGAGTGCTATGATAGAGAAAGTGAATGACTCTGATAAGCCCATGACGATACTTTTGGAAGATGGCAGTTCGGTAGTTCTGGAACCAAAGGGAAGATTAAGTTTTGCAAAAGCAGGTAGTCTTGAGAAGCGCGAAGTGAGTTTGAGGGGGAAAGCATTTTTTGAAATCAGAAAAAATCCGCGATGTCCGTTTTTGGTTTATACAGACGGACTTGCGACCAAAGTTCTTGGAACCAGCTTTCTTATTGATGCACCTGAAGATGGATCTGAAATTAAGGTTGAAGTAAAGACGGGTAAGGTTTCGGTTTTTCCGCTTCGCCTGGATGCTACAGCAAAAGAGAAGGAGGAATTTACGAAGCCTGAATTGAAAGGGACGATTCTTATACGGAACGAAAAGATTGCATTTTCGAAGATCGATGGTAAGACGATCCGGCTGCAGGAAGCTATAGTCGCTGCACCCGCAACAACGGACATTGCCAGCCAACTATTTATATTCGATGAAACACCTGCATCGGAAGTTTTCAAAGCATTGGAAAGTGCATATAATATGAAGATCATTTACAAAGAGTCACTGATGAGTAATTGCCCGTTGAATGCGACGCTTGTCGGACAATCCTTCACAGAAAAGTTAGATGTAATCTGCGCAGCGCTCGATGCACATTACGAAATCGCGGAAAATAAAGTCACCATATCCGGGAACGGATGTAATTAAACGCAACTATTCCTAAATCCTTGAATGATATATCACTAAACCGTTTTAGCCTATGAGATAAATAATCGCTACTTCCACAAAAAAAGGATCAGCCATGTTGCAGCATGACCGACCCCAAAGTTTCCCAAGTAATTGAAGTTACTGCTCATCCGCTTTTCAGTGGATGCAGGGAAAGATTTCGTTGAATAATCTCCTTAACCAACAAATCCGTTCAAAAATATGAAAAAAGTTCGACGAATTGATGACTTACTCTTTACACTCATGCGTATAACATTCGTTCAATGCTTTCTGGCGTGCCTGTTCCTGGGCGTGTCGCTGGCACATGATGGGAGAGGTCAGTCCGCTCTAAGTCAGAAGGTGACGCTTAATGTCGAAAATCAGGACATTAAGAAAATTTTAAATCAGCTTGAAAAGCAGACCAACATCAAGTTTGTTTATAGCTCAAAGTTGATTCAATCGGATCGCAAAGCGACAATAAAAGTTCAGAATGGCACGCTATCGCGAGTTCTGGATGAATTACTGACGCCATTACAGCTAGACTATAAGGCTTCCGATGACCTGATCGTGATCAAGCCGGAACGCGCGCAGGAAAAAGTATCAGAATCAACTTCCGACCTACGCGAAAGAAACACCTCAGCTTCCGCTGACCGAACCATCGCAGGAACGGTTAAAGACGACGGCGGTGTCTCTCTTGCAGGAGTTAGCATTGTTGTGAAAGGTACACAGACCGGAACTTCATCGGATGCAGATGGAAAGTTCTCCCTTACATTACCAGATGGCGATGCCATTCTTGTTTTTTCGTTCGTAGGGTTTCTATCGAATGAAATAACCGTCGCAGGCAGCCAAAGTGAGGTGAATGTAACTTTGAAAGTAGATGATAAAGCACTGGAAGAGGTGGTAGTGGTAGGATACGGTACACAAAAGAAAGAATCACTGACCGGTGCAATTGCAACTGTCACCAGCAAAGATTTGGAGCGTGTGCATGGTGGATCTACGGTGAGTTCAGGATTGGCCGGGAAAATTCCCGGAGTAACTTTTCGTATGCCTGATGGCCGGCCCGGTGCCAGCGCTAACATCCAGATCCGTAACATGGGTAACCCGCTTTATGTTATCGACGGAATTCAGCAGGATGCAGGTCAGTTTAATAATATTGCCCCTAATGATATCGAAAGTATTACTGTCCTGAAAGATGCATCCGCAGCAATCTACGGTGTCAGGGCGGCGAATGGCGTTGTGGTTGTTACTACGAAAAGAGGTAAAAACGGAACAAAAAACACAGTAAACCTGGATGCTTACACCGGCTGGCAAAACTGGTCTCGCTTTCCGAAAGTTGTCAATGACTCCTATCAATGGATGGCTGGCA
>DASYHR010000379.1:0-2216 GCA_035998385.1 Dyadobacter sp.
TATAGGATACACCCGACGGACAACGGAGATTATCTTCCAATACCATGAATGTTCCGTCATCGCCTTTGATCAAATCCGTACCTGTAATATGGCACCAGATACCTTTTGGCGGCTTCAACCCGATACATGCCTTAAGAAAACATTTACTGGATTCGATTAAATCACGGGGAACTACCCCGTCATTCAGTATATTCTGATCATTATAAACATCATCAATGAACATGTTCAATGCCTTGATTCGCTGTTTCAAGCCTTTCTCCAGCCATTCCCATTCGGCATTAGGCAGCACTCGCGGGATAATATCGATGGGCATAATCCGCTCTGTACCTTCTCCCTCAGAATATACATTAAAAGTAATTCCCATTGAAAGCAGGGCACGTTCGGTAGCCAGCTGCCGGTTGGTAAGATCTTCGTGTGTAAGGTTTTCAAATTTAGCTTTTAAATGCTCATAGCCCGGCCGGATTCCTCCGTCTGGCGTAAACATCTCGTCAAAGAAATTTTCCGTTTGATAGTCGGAGAATGAGAAATTCATACAATACAAAATTTGAATAAGTATATATTAATATTTTACAGAACAATATATGGTCTAAGTTTCTATTTACAAAATATAAGTCAGACATAAATACGAATCACTTTATTGAAACCAATTTGTATTAAACCGGGCGGTGATGCTATTCGCTTTGAAATTAACTAAAATAAAGCGCTGCAAATAATCGTGAAATGTAGATAAATGTGTTTACCAATATCGTACCATTTAAATCCGGTAAAAATTATAATCATTTCACAATTTAGATTCGGGTTGCAAGTCAGGCATCAAGACGTTTTCTTTGCAATCTGAATACAGGAAATAAGGTATTTTCCGTTCTACATCCACTATGCATAAATATCTGCTGCTGACTATTGTTTTACTGACAGTTATTTCCCCGGGAAGTAAGGCGCAGCATCTTCCGGGCGTGTCTATGGGCAATTACTCGGGCACAAACGCACTTTACCACAATCCAGCCTTTGTTTCGGACAACCGTTACAGTCTTTTTGTCAATTTTGCAGGAGCACAACTTTACATGGGGAACAACGCCGTAAAGTATGATGCACCCTATTCTTTCATGGCGCTTATCACCAACAGCGTACCCAATGAATACAGAAATGAAAGGGGTGTTACCATGTTTCCAAGAACTTATCTGCAGGAAAAACTGAACGGTAAGGATAAATTCATGAATCTTGGTGGTGATGTGCGTTTACCTTCCATCATGTTTCCTTTGATGAAAGGCAGAGCTGGTATTGCTTTCACTACCCGTACCAGATTTATGCTGAACATGGACGATATGACCGAACCGCTTGCACGCCTCATCAGCAAAACTACAAGGCTGGAAGGACTACAGGGGCCACGTTTCGACGGACAATCAGGAAGGTTACACTTTAATGCTCTGGGAGAGTTGGCTATGACGCTCGGCGGAACGGTGATAGACAATGAAACTGAATTCCTGAAAGTAGGCTTTACGGTGAAACGTCTTATTGGCCTTTACAATGCACATGCTATCATCGAAAATTCAACATTCAGTCTTGAACCAGATCCCGCCTACGACAACAAACGACAGATCATCAATGTTGATCAGGTGGATGCCAAATACGGGATGACCCGTGACGAAGCATTTCAGAACATCCGTCCGACTCCGGCCTGGTTGTTGGGCAATGCGGCACCGGGTAGCGGCTGGGGATTCGATATTGGTGCTGTGTATGAATACCGCCCGGATGTTCACAAATACACCTACACAGAAAAAGGCGTTCGTAAACGAGACGCTTCTAAAAATAAATACCTCTACAGGATATCGGTTTCCCTTACAGATATTGGTCGGGTACGTTTCAATAATCCTGCCTACCTTTTGCAGCAGGAAGTCCGAACTCAAAACAGCCAGTTCACTTTTGACGACTTCCAGAAACTGGAGGGATCGGAAGGCGTTTTTAATGCAATCAATTCTTCCCTGGGCGTGAGTGGCTCTATTGCTCCAAACGTCACTTCGGTTTTACCGACGGCTTTTCAGGCGAGTGTAGATTACAATATAAGACCTAATGTATACGTGAATGGGCTTTGGGTACACAATCTCATTCCGCGTTCTGCTTTTGGCATGAAGGCCGAATCGGTGATTGGTTTCACGCCACGTTACGAACGTAAGTGGTATGAAATTTCGGTTCCTGTGGTACTCATGAACCGCTATCGT
>DASYHR010000415.1:0-4944 GCA_035998385.1 Dyadobacter sp.
TAATTGAGGATTATGTAATCTTCCGGCTGGGTTTGAAAAATATCCTTGAACTTCATTTTGATGGTGTTGCTACTTTCGACGCAGACCACTCAGATGGCTATATGGAAGAGCTGGCAAAATTCACTCCGGATTTAATTATCATGGGATTGGGCGTTGCCAATGAACCTTCACGCGGACTGAGCTTTTGCAGGGATGTGAAAAAACGTTTCACAACTGTTCCTGTCATCGTGTTTGATATGGTGGCAACGTATGGAAATGCGGTTAATCTGATCAAAGGCGGTGCAAACGGATATTTGTCCAAAGGCGATAACGAACTGGAATTGCTTACTTGTATCGAGTCGGTGATGAAGGGTAAAAACTACGTTTGCCGCGAAATACAGGAGAATATTATTGAATATCTGATCTTAGATAAACCATCCTCAAGATCACACGCTAATCTGTCTGCACGGGAGTCTGAGATTGCCAGCCTGGTGAGTGAGGGTGAAAAGACTTCCTTTATTGCTGAAAAGTTGGGGTTGAAATCCTCAACCGTAAGTACGATGAAATCGAAGATATTCTCGAAACTGGGTGTGCACAATGTGATTGAGTTACGGCATAAAATGAAGGTGTCGATGTACAGCCATATGAATTGATGAAAACTGGGTTGAGCTACAATTGCTCAACCCAGTTTCCTTTTTCTGTCTGATCACTTTGAAAGATTCCGTTTTTCCGCTCATTTCAACTCTGAGAATGTAAATGCCGGTCGCCCATTTCCTGACGTCAATTTCTTCTTCTTCTTTACGCGACTCGAAGCACTTCAGCAGAATTCCATTTTTATCAAATACGGAAAAATTTTTCCTGGATTGTGATGGCGTTCGGATGTAAATGACTTCCGTGACGGAAGGACAATTTTGTAACAATCTGAGTCAGGAATGAAGTAGCATTTTTCAGGTTGAAACGTAGCCAGAAGTTGTGAGACCAGCAATTCGGGTATTATTGCCCCAGCAGGATTCATATACAAAACTGATTGTGATACTTTGAGCTTGCGAGACCTGGTACAGGCATAGGAATAAAAATAGAATACTGTATAATTTTTTCATAGGGGTTAGATTTGTATCAAACTTAATAGAAACATTTCTAACCTAAGTAACCGATTGTTTTCATTAGGGAAATTATTTCTGAAAGCTTCCAATTTGTTTCATTATACCGTCTCAGTGCGAATTTGCACACACTTTTTAATAGCCCATGTCGGACTATTTCCCCAATTTCAGTGTTGTTCATGGTTATACGCAGTTCGAATTTAGGCTAGAGGTTCTAGCACGGAAATTGCATACATCAGCGCAGACTTAATTACTTTACTCATGCAGATGTTTTCCGGTTTAGGCCGATCCAGATATGTCCCGATTCTCATTCTTTATGTTTTGGTGTTGATTCAATCCTGTAAAAAGGATCCGGGGAAAATGACCAAAGATGAGTTGATCACGGAGCTGAGCAGAGATAAAACCTACACGAAGATTCTGGAATACGCCAGTTTATCAGGTATCAACACTAAGAAATTTGAAGCTGAGGGCGACAATGCTCCTGTCTGGGGATTATTGGAAGAGATGGGCTATGGTCACAAGCCAACCATAAGATATACGGAGAAGAAGTTAACTGCAGACTCTCTTTTATTGAGAACTGTCGCTGAGGATTTGGTGAAAGGTCAGTCGCCGGAAAAAGCGATGGAAAGACTTGAACCTGCGTATCCGGTGTATCAAAATCTAAAGATACACTACGCCCGATTGATTAAATCGAACAAAAAAGACAGTGCTGCAATGGTGGCTGAGAGTTTGAACGCGTATCGCTGGGTTCACCGCCAGGCGCAAGGGGCTCCGCGTCTTGTATTGGTCAATATTCGTGGAGCTTACCTGACAGGTATGGATTCTGTAGGAAAAGGTGTAATTACCATGCGTACCATTGTAGGAAAGAAGGATACACCTACACCTACCATTGATACCTATGCAACGAGCATTGTAACACATCCCTACTGGAACGTACCTAAGAGTATTGCTGTCAAAGAAATTTTGCCAAAAGCGAAGCAAAGTGACTCTTATCTGGAAAAGAACAAGATTGAGGTCATTGACAAAAAAGGAGAAGTCGTCGATCCTTCCGAACTGGATTGGGATGAATTATCCGCTGATAATTTTCCTTATAGATTCCGTCAGGAAACCGGTGAAGATAATTCGCTGGGATTGTTGAAGGTTGAAATCAAAAATCCATTGGCGATTTATCTTCACGATACCAATGCGAGGTATTTATTTACCAGTGAAAATCGTTACAGGAGCCACGGTTGCGTGCGTGTTCAGCATCCAACAGATCTGGCGAACTTTATGGCTGGTACTGAGCTCCTGAGCAGTGACTTCCTAACCGAACCCGATACGGTGAGTATTCCTCCGAAATGGCATAAATTACAGAAACGAATTCCGGTGTTCCTGTTCTATTTAGGTGCCGACTGTAACGAAAAAGGGGATTTGATTTACTTTGAGGATGTGTACAAAAGAGGAGTACCTAAGGTCTGATTTTGTTGCTCGTCTGTAAGTCCTGCAAGCAGTTGTGATTTTTTGCTATACTGCTGATCCAGAGAGTAAATAAATAGTCCGGCCCCGTCGTACAACATATTGATGAGTTTTTTGCTATCTGCGACAGATACTGCAGGGCAACCCAGACTACGTCCCAGACGACCGGTATTTTTGATAAATGATTCACTCACATAATCTGCTCCGTGCATCACAATTGCGCGTTGTAATGCTTTGTCGTTGATGCCTTTTTCAACACCTTCCAAACGTAGCGAAAGACCATGTTTGCCGATATAGGTGCCCAATGTCCGGTAAAAGCCGAGGCTGGATTGGTATGATTCGTTGTTGTTTGAAAATTTCTTAGCGAACTCATCTCCGGAGTTTCTTCCGTGAGCTACGTAGGTATTCATCAAAATCTTCTTTTTGATCATGTCAATTACGTACAACCTTTTGTTGCGTGAAGATTGGCTGAAATCGGCGATAGCCATCACCGGATTAGCGAGATTCATCTTTTGGAATCCGAACCAGGCAGATTTAAAAGCTATCTGAGACAACCCTTTTTCTCCAAGTTGCAAGGAATCGTATACAGCCACCCATTCAGGTTTCGCCTTTATTGAATCAGGTTTAATTTGAAGTATATCTGAGAGAACTGACTGAGAACGAGAAAGATGGTCAATTTTTTGAAAACCAAATGAAGCACTAAGCATAACTACTACTGCCGCCAACACTACCTGAGCTTTTGTCATTGAAAAATCGTTTAATGAAACAAGAATTTCCGCTTTTAAACGCTGTATTCCGAACTATCCGTTTTTGTTGAACGAATGATGTGTCTTTAAGTTGTCCGGAAAAACGGAAGATATCTCTTCCGGGGTAATGTGATTAACAGCGTGTTATCAAAGAATGGTTCCGCAGGGTGAGTTTTGATACTCTGATTTACTCTGAAATACGTGACAGCGATGGAAATTTTCGTGCGGAATTTCCGGCTCTTGCTGTCAGGGACTTTGATATACTGACAACACAGATCAAACTGGTAGAAGAAACGATAATCCCGTATTTGATGTTCTAACACTTACTGTACACAACTTCACTATGATCAGGTCATTTTATTCAACCTGTATTTTGTCCGTTTCAACATCATTTACTTTTGCAAATCAGGTGGCTGTAAGCAAATTTGTCGACACTGTTTCATTGTTACTTAAGTCTAAGAGTTACCACTTTCATCAACATATGGCCGCTTCCAAAAAATCTAAAACCATTTACGAGAACATACTATTATTTACAGCGTCTTCACTGTCGTCTTTGATCTATTTCCTCCTGCATCGCGTGTTCAGGTATCGTCATGATGTAGTCAGCTCAAATCTTCTGGCTTCGTTTCCGGATAAAAATACAGATGAGATAAAAAAGATGACCAAGGGTTATTACAGACATATGGGTGACCTGATTATCGAACCCATTTTGTTTGTTTTGATTGGAAGTAAAGGTCGTAGCAAACTCGCCAGCTACAGTAATATAGAATTTGTAGAGAAATTCTATGAGCACAGGAAAAACGTCGTGGCATTGGCATCTCATTATGGCAATTGGGAATATCTGATCAATATCCCTAAAATGACCCGGTTTTCTCCAATCACAGCTTACAGTCCATTGACACATAAAGTTGCCAATAAATGGTTGCTCAAAATCAGGTCATTGTACGGAGTAAATCTTATCGCGAAAAATAGTTTTTACAAAGGTGTATTGACGACCATGCGAAGCGCTGTCAATCCGATCATCACGATTGTAATTGCCGACCAGCGCCCGGCTCCCGGCAGTAATAAATATTTTGTTGACTTTTTAGGCCAGTCGACCTGTGTGCAGTTGGGTGCTGAACGTTTAGCCAATGCGTCAGGTTCAGAGGTTGTTTTTCTGGAATGCCGGAAAAAGGCGAGATTCCATTATGAATATACCTTTCATTCGCTGGGTAATGAAACCGTAGCTGCTCAGCCGTTGAGCATCACTCAAGCCTATTACAACATGTTGGAAAAGAATATACTGGCATCTCCGAACCACTGGCTTTGGTCGCACAAGAGATGGAAGCCGGTTGCAGGTAATGCATAATCCGGGTTGACTGCAGGCGAATGCGATTTTTAATATCTTTGTTGATATTACACAGTTATCTGCAATCCTGCTTTATCAGCCATGACAGACCTTAAATTCCCGATCGGACCTTTTGTACTTAAAGATTTCTACACGAGCGAAGAGCTCACGAATATTGTTTCGAGTATTTCAACTGCACCGGCTGCGTACCGCAGGTTGGTTGCCGATCTTACAGATGATGACCTCAAACGGGGTTACCGCGAAGGAAGCTGGAACGTGCGTCAGCTGATACATCACGTGGCGGATATTGCTTTGCTGCATTATTTCAGAATGAAAA
>DASYHR010000430.1:0-8934 GCA_035998385.1 Dyadobacter sp.
CCAGAATTTTTTTTCTCAGCGCATCAAACCCATCATTTTTCCCTTCGAAAAAATTAAACATATCAAAGCTGGCCATGGTTGCAGTAGGTTCGTCACCATGCATCTGTGTCCATAAAAGCACCTTTTTAGAGCCTTTTCCCAGTTTCAGCATCTGGATATTCCTGCCTTCAAAAGATTGTCCCACGCTTTCGACTGCATAAAGCGGATTACTTTTTCTCTTTTCTATAAGAGGTAGAACATCTTTTTGCTTAAAGCGTCGCTGAGTCAGTGTTGCTTCCTTAAAGTTTTCATGGGCATCAAAAAGACGCTTCGCCTGATCGGCGGACTGTGCTGATGAATCGATGGTTGTCAAGGCGATAATGAAAAAAATAAACAGTTTTACGGATAATTTCATAGTATGATTATTAAGTCATTAGGATCATTTCCTGAGGAGTAAAAAGCGTAGTGCCGTATTCCCTCCATCCTTAACGATCACGTGCGCAATTTACGCATCAGATGTATGCTTGCGATAGTCTTAGCACGTTTTCTTATTTACAGACTGACAGGAGATAAGTGAATGGAGTTCATTATTCTAACGAAATTTTAATATTTTATTTAAGTAAACGGCTTTAATGTAACGTGGAAATTATATACATTTGCGACATGATTATAGCTAAAACACATCATCAATCACATCATAGCCACCTGGCTTCCGGACGTCTTGGATGATATGTTTTTGCAAGTAGTGTTGTAATAAGGTTGAATACATAGTATCCCAGAAGCCCGATTTTTAAAAATCGGGCTTTTTTTGTTAATATTCGTCAGAGGTACTGCCGGATTGCATGGAGAATACCCTTTTTGTCGTCCATTTTCTAAGATGAAAACTGTAATAATTAAATACAACGCCGGGAATGTGCAGTCTGTGATGTACGCGCTCGACAGGATCGGAGCAAGTTATGTTTACACGGATAATGAGTCGGAAATACGCTCTGCAGATAAAGTGATTTTTCCGGGAGTAGGGGAGGCAAGTACTACCATGGCTTATTTAAGAAAAACGGGATTGGATAAAATCATTCCAACTTTGAAGCAGCCCGTTTTCGGTACCTGTGTGGGTATGCAACTCATGTGCAGGTTCTCTGAAGAAAACAACACCACCTGCATGGGTATTTTCGATGTAGATGTGAAGCGTTTCCCCGCCACGCCCGATTTTAAAGTACCACATATGGGCTGGAATAATATCTCAGATTTCAAAGGCGCATTAACAGAAGGATTGGCAGATCAGTCCTATATGTATTTTGTACATAGTTATGCAGCAGCTGTGTGTGAATACACTGTTGCCAGTTGCGACTACGTTCTGCCTTTCAGCGCCATGTTGCAAAAGGACAATTTCTATGCAGCCCAGTTTCACTGCGAGATCAGCGGCAACGCCGGACAGCAGATTATCGAGAACTTTTTGAAAATTTAATTAGTCCGACAGACTATATACATCTAACACCGGAATGATACGCCGGAACAATATGATCGAAATTATACCTGCTATTGACATGATCGAAGGGAAGTGCGTAAGGCTAACCCAGGGTGATTATGGAAAAAAGACAATATACAATGAGAATCCGCTTGAAGTTGCATTGGAGTTTGAAGATGCGGGTTTGAAAAGATTACATCTCGTGGATCTGGATGGAGCGAAGGCGAAGAAGGTGATCAATTGGAAAGTGTTGGAAAAAATCGCTGCAAAAACCAGCCTGCATATCGACTTTGGTGGAGGAGTGCAGTCGGAGGACGACATACGCATCGTGTTTGAGAGCGGTGCTAAGCAGGTTACCGGAGGAAGTGTGGCAGTAAAGCAACCGGCGTTATTCAAAGAATGGCTTTCGGTATACGGAGGAGATAAAATAATCCTCGGTGCCGATGCCAAAAATGAAAAAGTTGCAGTAAGTGGTTGGGAAGAAGGTACGCAGCTTTGGGTTTATGATTTTGTAGAAGAGTACGTGGAGCTGGGTGTGAAATACACCATCAGTACCGATGTTGCAAAAGACGGGCTGCTACAAGGGCCTTCATTTGACCTTTATAAGAACCTTCAGGATAAATGTCCTGACCTGAAAATCATTGCCAGTGGCGGAGTGAGTGGTATGGGAGATGTTGAAAAGCTGGCAGAAATGAATATTTACGGAGTCATCATCGGTAAAGCGATTTACGAAAATCGTATTACACTGCAGGATTTAAAGAAATTTGTAGCCTGATCCATCGGGTTGATACCATTCAAAGCTGTTGAGGCAGTAGTCTAATCTCAGAATAAAAATGCTAACAAAACGCATTATCCCTTGTCTGGATGTAAAAGAAGGACGGACTGTAAAAGGAGTTAATTTTGTCAATCTGCGCGATGCCGGAGATGCTGTTGAGCTGGGAGCAATGTACGCTGCGCAGGGAGCGGACGAATTGGTGTATCTTGACATCACGGCAACCGTGGAAGGGCGTTCAACATTTATTGACCTTGTGAGAAGGGTCGCTCAGACGATCAATATACCATTTACAGTAGGAGGCGGAATTTCATCCATTGCTGATGTGTCGGCATTGCTCCATGCAGGTGCTGATAAAGTTTCTATCAATTCTGCAGCCGTACGTAATCCGGACCTGATCAACGAACTGTCACTTGAATTTGGTAGCCAGTGTATTGTGGTTGCGATTGATACACGATACATTGAAACCACAGGCGGCATGCAGCATATTGTGCATACGCACGGAGGAAGAAAGCCGACAGATATACATACACTTGCCTGGGCAAAGGAAGTAGAAGAGCGGGGAGCAGGCGAAATTCTTCTGACATCCATGGATGCAGACGGAACCAAAAACGGATTCGCCCTCGAACTTACCGCTCAGATATCCGGAGCGGCCAATATTCCCGTTATCGCTTCGGGAGGAGCCGGAAACATGGAGCATTTTTACGACGTATTTACTACAGGGAAGGCAGATGCAGGTCTCGCGGCGAGTATCTTCCATTTCAGAGAAATTGACATACCTGATTTAAAGCAGTATCTGGCGGGTAAAGATTTGCCTGTCAGGATTTTGTAGATTTAAAGCCAAATTAGTAGAACAGGAATTCTTACAAACACAAAAAATGAGCGATTTCGAAACAAATGATAGCATCGATACTCCGGATTTTTCTAAATCTGCCGACGGACTGTTACCTGCGGTGATTCAGGACGACCATTCCGGTAAAGTACTGATGCTGGGGTATATGAATGAGGAAGCGCTGGTCAAAACCCAGCAGGAAGGAACAGTTACCTTCTACAGCCGAAGCAAACAACGCCTTTGGACCAAGGGAGAAACATCCAACAACTTTCTGTTTGTGAAAGACATTCTCGTTGATTGCGACCGGGATACCATTCTTGTGAAGGCGACGCCGGCCGGCCCTACATGCCATACTGGTGACGACACTTGCTTTGGGGAAAAAATTGGCCATGATACACGAATCGGGGAAGCTGCGTTCCTTAATTACCTGCAGAAGAGTGTAATCAGAGAAAGGAAGTTAAATCCTTCTGAAGCTTCGTACACAAGCAGCCTTTTTGCAAGTGGGATCAATAAAATAGCTCAGAAAGTAGGAGAGGAAGCTATTGAAGTGGTGATCGAGGCGAAAGACAACGACGACGACCTGTTCAAAAATGAAGTTTCAGACATGCTGTTTCATTTGCTTGTCCTGTTAGAACAAAAAAACATTGACTTAGATGATGTAATTAGCGTACTTCGTAGCAGACACTCTTAAAACCATCAATCATATGAAGTTAATAATACGTCTGTTAATCAGTACATTAGCAATACTTGTTGCTGCTAATGTCATTCCGGGTGTAAGGGTTGTGGATACAACTACAGCAATTTTTCTTGCCATTGTATTAGGTCTGCTGAATACATTTCTGAAGCCGGTGCTACAGATTCTGGCTCTCCCAATCACAATTCTGACACTTGGATTATTTTATTTTGTAATCAACGTATTCATTATCTTCTTCGCCGAATACCTTGTTCAGGGCTTTTCTGTAGACGGATTCATTCCGGCTCTCCTTTTTGGTCTGGTCGTTTCAGTCGTATCAGGTATCCTTGGTATGTTTTTAGATTAGTGTTGATCGAACTCAGTCTGAGATTGAAGAAATTACACATGAATTGAAAACTACCGGATATGATAAGTCAACTCGAGGAAATAAAAGATACACTCTTTAAGTATTTCGAAACCCGAATCGATTTATTCAAAATCGAGATCAGAGACAAGGTTGAGCGTACGGTTGTTACCGTGTTATATGCAGGTGTACTTGTATGTGTAGCACTGGTAATACTGATATTGCTTGTAATTCTGCTTGGGACATTTTTGAATAAGTGGCTCCAGAGCGACTACCTTGGATATGTAATTTTACTAGGGTTTTTCGTTCTTCAACTGGTCCTGTGGCTTGTTTTCAAAGAAAAACTGATTGGTGTAATCCGGAAATTTATTGTCCGGTTCGTCAGTGTCAAGGAGGATTAATACAGTTGTATTGCCATTATTTAAATAATTTTCCCGTAAATTGTTATTTTTGGAACCTGTAAGGTTCGTTACGGGCACACTTAAACAGGAATAAAAATGAGTCAGTTATCAGATTCGTCTATAAAACTGTCAAAGCCGTTTTCTTCAGATACAGATGAAGAAATGCAAGTGCTGATGCATGACGCAAGTGTTTATCGCGAGAAGCTGGAAGGCCAATGGGTCGATCTCAAAAGTGATGCGAAAGAATACGGAAAGCAAGCCCTCATCATAGGAGGGGTGGTCACAACCACTTTTCTGGTCTTAAATGCGCTGCTTCCGGATACAGGAAAAAAGAATAAAATAAATAAAATTGCCGAACCTGAGCCTGAAGTCAAAAAGGTGAAGATTAAGCATCAAACTCAAAATACGGTAGTGAGTGCCGTTCAAAGCTTGGCCTGGACATTGGCAATGGGATGGGCGCGAAATAAGCTTAAGAATTATATTGCAGATGACCGTAAATCGAATGAAAGCAGCGAATCATAAAATTGCAGAACTTCTTTCAACAAGAAGAGTTGACAACAGAAAGTCATTTGCTGTTCTTATTGATCCTGATAAAGTTAACTTCAACACATTTCCCGCTTTTCTAAAAGCAGCGGAGCAAAAAGGTGTAGACTTTTTTTTCGTAGGAGGAAGTTTAATTACTGACTATTCGATCAAAGAGCTGATTGCCGCAATACACGAAAATACCAACGTTCCTGCGATTCTTTTTCCGGGAAGTAGCCTGCATATTGATTCGTCGGCTGACGCCATTCTGTTTTTATCTCTTATTTCTGGTAGAAATCCTGATTTTTTGATCGGTCAACAGGTGGTGGCAGCACCATTATTGAAAAAAAGCGGAATTGAAATTCTGCCTACAGGATATATGCTGATCGAAAGCGGCCGTATGACGACCGTATTATACATCAGCAACACTACACCTCTTCCACGTAACAAACCGGGTATCGCTGCTTGTACCGCACTCGCAGGTGAAATGCTCGGACTTCGTAATATATTTCTGGATGCCGGCAGCGGAGCCGAATTTCCGGTACCGGGACCCGTCATCTCAGCCGTAAGGCAGGCGGTTGATACACCCATCATTGTAGGAGGAGGTATTGACTCCTACGAAAAAGCATTTGCTGCACTGGAGGCAGGTGCGGATGTGATCGTAGTGGGTAACGGTATCGAACAAAATCCTGAACTTCTTCCCGAAATTGCTGCAAGTGTGAAGGCTTTCAACAGCGAAATGCTCAAGGCTTAGAATAGATATAGAAGATTATATTGTACTTATTAAAGGGATTGAGGTAATTTCTAAGGAAATTTTAAGTTCTTAGAAAAATACAATCTCAAAAGTTGGGATAATTGATGTTTATCGTATTACCTTTGCATCGAACCTTAATTACACCCAAGAAATGAAAAAAATATTTGCTCTTGCGTTCGTTGCCGGGATGGTAGCTTTCGCTTCTTGCACAAGCAAGCCTGCTGAAGAATCTGCTGATTCTACTGCTGTTACTGTAGAAGCTCCAGTTGATACAATCGCTGTTGATACAGTTGTTGCTGATACTGCTGTTGTTGATACTGCAGTTGTGAAGTAATTCACCCGAGACTTGTAAAAGTTTTGAAAGCCCTATGAAAATAGGGCTTTTCTGTTTTTATTTAAAAATGAAACACAGAATAACTTTTGAATCTTATGTTCCTGAGGCGTCCATTGCCTGGTGTGAACAATTATTCGAAAACAGCGATTTTGATTTTTATCTGGCTCGTCCCCGCAGAACCAGACTAGGAGATTTTACAGTAAAGACAGGCGCGAGACCACGGATTACTGTAAATGTAAATCTCAATGTATACAACTTCCTCATTACCTATCTCCACGAAGTAGCACATTACATCGTGTATAAAAAATACAAAAGTACATCTCGTAACAGGGTTGCTCCGCATGGCATTGAATGGAAGCGGGAGTTCCGGACACTTCTTTTGCCTGTTATGAACGACGATACCTTTCCATCAGATGTCCTGATACCATTATTGCGGTATTCGGCAAACCCGAAAGCTTCTACCGGAGCGGACCAGCACCTTTACAACGCACTAAAAAAATATGACGATCCGTTGCTGACGCTTAATAAAACGGCACTAATATATCTCGCTGATGGCGCTGACTTCGTTTTTCAGAACAGACGTTTTATAAAAGGAGAGGTGAGACGAACACGTGTACTCTGCATTGACAAAGTTTCCCAAAGACGTTACACAATTCCTGCCCATGCGCTTGTTGAAGCATGCTGATATGGTGAGAATACTTTTGTTGTGGAGCATGTCTGTCATGGCTGTTTTCCTGACAGGGAAGTATGCCCGGGCGCAAAAACTACCATCGGGGCAGGTATTCAAAATCGGGATTACCAAAACAGGTGTTTACAAAATCGATCAGCAATTTTTAAAGTCGATGGGCGTAGACGTCGCGGGTTTGAATCCGGAAAAAATACGCTTATTCGGAAATGGTGGAGCTATGCTTCTTCAGAAGAATGCAGACTACCGTCCCGATGGGCTGACTGAAAATGCAATCTGGATTCAAGGTAGTGAGGATGGCCGTTTTGATGCCGGTGATGCACTTTTCTTTTATGGGGAAGGTCCACATGTCATTTTGCAGGACTCGGTTACGCGCAGACTTCGGCATCAGATTAATATATACTCAGACACTACTTTTTACTTTCTGTCAATAGGAACTGAAAGTGGTTTGCGGATTCAGCCGTCATCAAATCTTGTTCACGGTAAAACAGCACAACTTGTTTCCGCATTTACAGACTATTGGTATCACGAAAGTGAACTTGTAAATCTATTGAAATCTGGCAGAGAATGGTGGGGTGAATATATGGCCGGTACCGCTCCATTTGCAGTACAAGCTCCACTAAGCGCGATTGTGCCGGGTTCTGATATATATTTCACCGGCTCAGCCCTGGGTGCCGCACAGGTTACCACCAAATTTTTATGGCAACTCAACGGTCAGTTATTAGGTGAAAGCCAGGTGAGAGCTGTGGGAGGCGGGACCTACGATATCAGAGGCCAGCGTGTGGATGTGAATCACAAAGCTATCGCACCGGTAACCGGATCTGCAGTTACGCTGGGTGTTAGTTATGACAGAAATGGTCAGTCCTCTGCACTCGGCTACGTTAATTATCTGGCTATACAGGCTGAACGGGACCTCGCACGTTATGATCAGCAACAGGTGTACCGTTTCTTTCCGCATACGCGTGATACGATCACTTATCAGTTTAAAAATACGACAGACGATTTTGTCGTTTGGGATATCACAAATAAGCTGAAACCCGCTCTCCTGCCCATCAATAGCGGGAATATTTCTGTCTCCAATGGAAAAAAATTCATAAGTTTGACAGGCTTCAGTCCGACTCAGGCATATATCCCCGATTCCTGGGGAAATGTCTTACTTCCCAATCTGGCTCAGTCGGCAACACCAGATTTGCTTATCGTAACAGGCAATACATGGCGGGATCAGGCCCGGCGTCTTGCCGCTTTCCGTGAAGAAAATGATGGCTTACAAACGCTTGTTGTAACGCCTCAGGAGATCTACAATGAATTTTCGTCCGGGAAGCCGGATATTTCCGCGATCCGGGATTTTGCCAAATCAATATATGAGAAAGATCCCGGTAAGCTCAAGTATCTGCTTCTGTTTGGAGATGCATCATATGACTATAAAAACAGAATGAATAGTCAGTCTACCTCCACACAACAAGACTTGATACCTGTCTATGAAAGCAGGCAATCTCTTGATCCGGTATATACCTATTCGTCAGATGATTATTTTGGTTTTTTGGAAGATAATGAAGGAGAATGGGTCGAAACCGGGGCTGGAAACCATAGTCTGGATATTGGTGTGGGCAGGTTGCCTGTGAAGTCGGCTGCTGAAGCAAAAACAGTAGTTGATAAGTTGATTCGGTACGGATCTTCAACCTATGGAAAAGGCCTTTGGAGAAACAAAATTGCTTTTGTTGCAGATGATGGTGACGGAAATATCCATCAAAGGGATGCCGACTCACTCGCCGGTATGTCGTCGGGAAACTTTTTGACATCCCGGATTTTTCTGGATGCATATCCTCAGACCGTAAATGAGCTGGGGCAACGTGTACCTGCAGTGAATGAGCTGATCAGAAAAAGTATCAATGAAGGAGTATTGGTACTTAACTACACGGGACACGGTGGAACGAGCGGCTGGGCAGAGGAGCAAGTACTCACAATAGTAGATATGCAGACTGTGAGGGGAATGGACAATTTACCTCTGTTGTTGACTGCAACCTGCGATTTCGGGCGTTATGACGATCCGGCTGTGGTGTCCGGAGCTGAACTGATGGTGCTCAGTCCCAGAGGTGGCGCTATCGGTGCTATCAGTACAACAAGGCCGGTATACTCGAGCACCAACTTTCGGA
>DASYHR010000447.1:0-2698 GCA_035998385.1 Dyadobacter sp.
CAGAAGATTGCTATGCCTAGGATCTGAATTCTCAAATAGCATCTGCTGTTTCGAATCGGCGGGCGTCAAGTCCAGAACAATTACACCTGCTTTCTTATATCCGTATCCTTCTTTGAATATCCGTTTTAGTCCTTCCTCAGCGAAATGAGCTAGTTCCAGGCTTGAATTGGATGGATACGGAAGTTTGATGACAATGTTGCGGGCGTATTGCGCCTGGTCTGTCCGGAATGAATTGGTATGAACGAAAACCATCAGTGAATTGCAGCACGAATCCTGTTTTCTAAGTTTTGCCGCGCAGGTTACCGCATAGGTAATTACCCGCTCCTTTAAATCAGAATATTCTGTATAGTTTTTTTCAAATGATCTGGTTGTCGCGATGTTTTGTTTTTTGGCAACTTCTTCAAGGTCCAAGGTACGCTCACCGGATAATTCCTTTTTTAGCCTGAGCCCGACGATACTCATGTGTTTCTGCACCCAATGATCCCCCATTTCAGTGAACTGCAGAGCATTATGTATACCGACTGCTTTTAATCGTTTAGCATGCTGCCGGCCGATACCCCATACGTCACCTATCTCGGTCCATTTCAATGCTTTTTTAATCCGGAAGTCATTATCGATTATGTAGACGCCGCCCGTAGCCGACTGGAATTTCTTGGCAATTTTATTGGCAACTTTGGCCAGTGCTTTGGTTGGGGCAAATCCAATGCTGATAGGAATACCGGTGCCTTGCGTTACCACCCGACGCATCTCATCGCCGATTTTCTGCAGGTCGTGATACTCGAATCCGTCGAATTTAAGAAATGCTTCATCAATGCTGTACACTTCGACATCCGGGCAATAGGTCGAAAGGATCTCCATTACCCGCGCGGACATGTCGCCGTAAAGTGCATAATTGGAGCTGAAAACGTGAACACCGTTTTCCTGGAACATCTTTTCAAACTCAAATGCAGGAGCTCCCATTTTGATGCCGAGTGCCTTTGCTTCATTTGATCTGGCAATCACGCAGCCATCATTGTTGCTGAGCACGACAACAGGTTTGCCGTTGAGTTCCGGACGGAATGCACGTTCACAGCTAGCGTAGAAGTTATTTGCATCAACCAAGGCAAACATATCAGAAGTATTTAATCACGTTGATCACTACTCCCCAGATAACCATGTCATTGTCCTCTGTGACCTTGATCGGCGGGTATTTATCATTCTCAGCAAGTAGCCAGCATGTTTGCTTGTCGAAAGTGATCCGCTTCACAGTAAACTCTCCATCGATGAAGCATACCACAATACTACCCTGCCGGGCTTTCAGGCTTTTATCAATGATCATCAAATCCCCGTCACCTATTCCGGCACCTTTCATGCTTTCGCCCTTCACCCTTCCGTAGAAAGTTGTTGCCGGATTATGAATCAGCTCTTTGTTCAGGTCAATGCTCAGATCAATGAAGTCTGCCGCCGGTGAAGGAAATCCTGCGCTGATCCCTTCGTAAAGAGGCAATACGCGCGCTTCCAGTTCGCTCGCTTCGTATATGTCCAGATGTGGACTGGTATGTAGTGGTACTGCTGCCATGATGAAGATCGTTTCATACAAAGGTGAAACCAATCAGGGCATATTGTCAAGAATTATTTTGGAAATATTCCATAATTATGGATTTTATCCATAATTTAGTGCCAGTAAATCATTTATGTTTGTCAATTAAGTAACTGAAAGGGATTAGTGGCTTTATTGGTTTTTAACCAATACCCCCCTTTATGCCTAGAAATAGAACTAAAAATGCCAAAGATGTTAAGTCATCAGATAGTTTTGATGTATTTAGATACCAGCTGTCTATCAAATCCGGCTTCCAATTCAATTTGTTTGGAGAAGAGATGACTACACAAGAATTAAAAGCAAGAAAGAATAACTATTTTCATGACCAACTCTTAAACGTTAAAAATTTTATAAGTGCTCATGGTAATACACTATTACACAAAATCATGGTTGATGTTAATGACATCACAGTTTTTAAGATTGGACCAGAGCGCAAAATTACTCTTCAAGATCGAGACTTTGAACGTAAGACCGTTGAAACAGTTGCTGACGTTACAGTCGTCATCGACAATCGTCCAGATATCCAAAAAATCGCTATTAATCACAATAAGCAGGCATTTCAAAGCTCATTCGTTGTGGTTAACGTACTGGCTGAGAATTTAAACAAGCTCCTTGATGAGTTCGGAATTGAAATCACTATTGCTCCAATTCTGGTAAAAGAAGATTTTTGGAAGCTAATGAAGACTTATGAACATAAAATTACCTCGCTGCGTTTTGAGATAATTAAACCAAATATTTCAAATATTTCGAGTTCGCTCGGAGATCAATTCAAGGAGTTAGTAGATATTACAAACAGTATGAAGACGATCGTAGAATTAAAAGCTCCTGAGGGTCGGGTATTGGAAAACATAAATGAAAAGAATGAGCCATTGATGGAAATTGCTGACTATGCGACTAAAGGTGGGGCTTCAGACATCAAGTTAAAGATAAAGAATGTAGTAAAGCCAGTAAGGATTAACAGCACGATAGAAAAGGTCACATTAACTGATATTGAGATCGTTGGCAACGCAAAGGATGTGGCAAAATTATACAAACAAATACTAGGCACTTGAATCGCAACTACAAAATAATTGTTTTCATTGCAATCGCAATCGTCTTACAATGGATCTCCGAGAGACT
>DASYHR010000449.1:0-4245 GCA_035998385.1 Dyadobacter sp.
GCTGCGAATCGCATTTTTACACCCGGAGATATTGCACCGCCTTCAAAACTTCCTGTTTTATCCAGATAATCGTAAGTGATACATGTACCCATGTCAATCACCAGCATGTCCGCTCCTGGATAAAGCCACTGCGCCCCAACCGATGCAGCAATTCTGTCGGCGCCCAACGTTCGGGGCGTGTCATAATTTTTTACAATGGGCAAAGGAGTATCCGGAGTGAGATCCACAATTTCCACATCTCTGTTCAACGCGCTCTCAAAAACATCGACAGTTTGGCCTACAGAAGAAAAGATGATTTTTTCCGGTAGATCCTTTTGTATTTCTGTTATCAGATCCGGCCACAATAATCGGTTCTGATAACGAACCAGTTTATCCTCGTCAAACCATCCGACTTTGGCGTATGTATTTCCTGCGTCAATCGCAATATTCATAATTCTGCAAAAGTCTTATTTTCCTGTGACAAAAGCTAGTATGAACCACAACTATGATATGCTCATTTACCTTAAATAATGTTAAAAATTCTATCTTTATCTTCCTGATCCATCAGCAGATGAGACAAAAAAGAACAGAACATTTCAAGAAATTTGCATTTAATATTTTTTTTATTACCTTCGCCCAGCAAATCCTCAACTCAACTATTGAAGTTCTGTTATCCTTCTCCCGATAGCTTTCCATTGTTATCCAAGGCAATTAGGTTTTTACCAGCGATTTTCAATACTCCATTTGAGTAATTTGTTAACATTTCAAAGTTGATCCAACATTTTTCCCGGCAGGTTAGGTTTCCATCTGATGACATGCCAAAATAAATTCTGATACAGCCATAATACTTACGTGACCATAAGGTATGCGTTCCCAAGAAATATTCCATTTACCATTCACAAACTCATTATCCGACAGGTAAAGTCCATCTTTGCCTTTTACATTCCGTATGCTTACAATTGACGAACTGAACCTTAAGCTTCTTTCCGAGCTCAAAGAAATTGCGGGAAGCCTCAGTGTTCCAGACTACGCTAAACTACCAAAAAAGGAAATTATCAACAGAATTCTGGCCCAGCAAGAGGCTGCGAAACCTGCTGAAACAGAGGCCGACACTGCACACGATGATGAGCCTAAGAAAAAAAGAGCGAGACGCACCACACCTGGCGATACTGCTGAAGCTAAGCCGGCAGCGAACCGTACAGCAAGGCAAAGGAAAGAAAATACAAATCCTTTTTCGTCCTCTGCTCCACTTTTTGATACGCCTCAAAGTGCGCAGGAGGATACCGTACCGGCAAATCCTGCAGAATCTCACGCTGAAAACAAGGTTAGAAATCTTGACGTAGCTCAGGAAATCGATACTGAAGAAGATACCCTGAATGATCTTGGAAAAGAAGAAACAGGGGTTACGGAAGTAGCAGCCCCTGAATCAGACAAACAGGAAGAAACACAGACGACTGCTCACAGTGACCAAAAGCCGACTGAAGAGAGAACTTTCAGACAGCCATCAGAACCTCAGGAGCGTGCTCCTCAACCATCCCGCGAAGATCCTTCATCCAAAATCAAAAAGAACTACAATAACTATGTGCGTGAATTCGACGGACTTATTGTAAACGAGGGTGTTCTTGAGATCATGCAGGATGGCGGATATGGTTTTTTGAGATCTGCTGACTACAATTATCTGGCTAGTCCTGACGATATATACGTATCACCTTCTCAGATCAAACTTTTCGGTCTTAAAACCGGAGACACTGTTCGTGGCCAGATAAGACCTCCGAAAGAAGGGGAAAAATATTTTGCGCTGCTTCGTGTAGAAACAGTGAACGGTAAAACAACGGAGGAGATCCGTGACCGTATTCCTTTTGAATATCTGACACCATTATTTCCGGACGAATGTCTGAGACTAAGCTCACGTCCGGATCAATATTCAACAAGAATTCTTGATTTGTTTGCTCCTATCGGAAAAGGACAAAGAGGAATGATTGTTGCTCAGCCAAAGACTGGTAAAACAGTGCTTTTGAAAGAGGTAGCAAATGCCATTACCAGAAACCACCCTGAAGTATTCCTTCTGATTTTGCTGATTGATGAGCGCCCGGAAGAGGTTACAGACATGCAGAGAAGTGTTCGGGCGGAGGTAATTGCATCTACTTTTGACGAACAAGCTGACCGTCACGTGAAGGTGGCGAGCATTGTGCTTGAAAAAGCGAAACGTATGGTAGAGTGTGGGCACGATGTAGTAATTCTGCTGGACTCTATTACCAGATTAGCACGTGCATACAACACGGTCGTTCCTTCTTCAGGTAAAATTCTTTCAGGTGGGGTTGATGCAAATGCACTGCATAAGCCGAAGCGTTTCTTCGGAGCAGCGAGAAATGTGGAAAATGGTGGCTCACTTACCATTATTGCCACAGCACTGATCGACACAGGCTCTAAAATGGACGAGGTGATCTTCGAAGAATTCAAAGGAACCGGTAACATGGAACTTCAACTGGATCGTAAGTTATCCAACAAACGGGTATTCCCGGCTATAGATGTAATGGCTTCGGGTACCCGTCGTGAAGATTTACTTCTGGACAAAGAGACGCTCAAAAAAGTATGGATTCTTAGAAAACACATGTCTGACATGAACGCGATGGAATCCATGGATTTCTTGCTTGAACATATGAAAGGAACCCGTAATAATGAAGAATTCCTTATTTCAATGAACCGGTAAAAATTCGATTGTTATTTCAAAAAAGCAGCTTGTTAAATTACAGGCTGCTTTTTTGCTTTCAGCACCCTGCTCAATCATTGTTCCGGGAAAACTCACAATATGTGACTTAATAATTAACTTTAAGTCAGATACACCGGAATTAATCTTTGATTGCTCATGTCAAATTCAAAAATAGGATGGGTTTTGCTGGCGGTATGGATCGCGGGCTCAGCTTATTGGCACGTATGTCGTATAAAGCAACTTTGCGATGCACAACTCATTCCGTCCGGCGCAGCCTCCAGGGTAGTTCCTGCGATTCCTCCGCTTGTAGTTCAGGACGGCGCAACCCAGGTACTTCGGTCGAAGGAAAACTTCACATTTGCTAAAAATGAAGCTAATCCGAATTTAACAAAATTGCAGCCAGAACTCGATTCTCTCCATAAATACCTATTATCCGCTCCTGGCAAACAATTGGTAATTACCGGCGGTTATTCCGATGGCGAAGTAAATCAAACCACTTTTACCAACCTTGGTGAGGCACGTGCTGATGCCGTAAAAAAATGGCTTACTTCCAGGGGATTGCCTGACTCCCTGATTGTTGTTAACGCCGCCACTTCGAAAGACATCACTTTCCAGCAGGATACATTATTTGGAGGAATCAGTTTTGACTTTAAACCAATAACAATAGCTCAGCTTAAACCTGAGATAGCCAAAAACGAGAAACCTGAAGATGCGCTGGCCAATCAGGAAAAGTACCAGGGCATTTTTAAACCTATAGATTTGTACTTTCCAACTGCCAGCTTTCAGTACATTAAAACCGGACAGAATCAGCTTTTTATTAGCGACGCTAAAAAGTACCTGGCACAGAACCCTGATAAAAAACTCTGGCTAACGGGACACACCGACAACGAGGATAGTGCAGAGTGGAATATGACGCTATCTAAAAAAAGAGCCAACTTTGTAAAAAATCAGTTTGTTGCAATGGGCTTACCGGCAGACCGGATTGTCGCCACAGGAAAGGGAGAAACCAGCCCCAAAGCATCCAATGAAACAAGCGAAGGTAAAAGAGCCAACAGACGCGTTTCTATAGTCGTTCGATAACACCATTAAAATAATTTCTATGTTTGATCTAAATCCACTCAATAATCCCGACGCATTCTGGCAACATATGCTGATGGTATTCGGGGCTATTGTTATTGGCTACATCATCGGATATTCGGCGTCCATGAAGAAACGACGCTCTCTGGAGAAGAAGCTCATCAAGTTAAATTCGGACGTGGATAATTGCTATCAGGCGAAACATCCGATTGAGCAAAGTATACACAGGTCTGCGGCCTCCCCTGTTCCCATGCCGGTTAAAGAGGATCTTAAAATTATAGAGGGTATCGGTCCGGTGTTGGAGGAAGTATTAAACTCGGAAGGAATATATAATTTTGCCCAACTCGCTTCTGCTACGCCTGACTACCTGACTGACGTACTAAAGAAGTCAGATCGAAAATTCCAGATCCATGATCCCCGGACATGGCCACAGCAGGCGATGCTTGCTCAGAATGGCATGTGGAACGAGCTCAAAGAAC
>DASYHR010000680.1:0-2521 GCA_035998385.1 Dyadobacter sp.
CTTCTTTCTTTAAAAAATTGCTATTTGTATGCCTGGTTACAGCTTCGATCTTTGCCTGTAATTCTAAAACTAAGGATGAAACGGAAGCTCCGGCAACAGATTCCGCCGCCCTGACTGTCCCTGCTCAGTCAGAACTAAACAGCAACCAATCGGCTTTATTGGAAACCATGCTCGGCACTGCGCAGGCTGAAGGAAGCATATTGCGGGGCGTTGCCTTCGGCGATCTTGTGAGTAAAGTGAAAGCAACCGAAACCTTTGAAATGTTTGAAGAAGCACCCGATCACCTTGGTTATACCATGGAGACACCTCAGTTGGAAACGATCGATGTACAGTATTTCATCAACAAAGACAAAAAGGTAGAAAGCATCCGAGTGGACGTGTATCTGAATAGTGCTGACGCCACCAAACAACTCTGGAATGCAGGCAAAACATACTTCACAGAAAAATACGCCGCACCGAAAGAAGAAGGAAAGATTGTTACCTGGAATAAAAATGCAGTGCGTGTTAACATGGAAGATGTTTCTGCAGGAAAAGATTATGGATTGAAATTTGAGTTTGCCCCGGCCGGAGCTGCTGTTCTTGCCAAAAAATAAAATGTATCTACTCAGCGTTGAAATAGGCTCATGCTGATTGCATACGTCGTTTTACTACTTATTAACAATATGAAAAACCGCAAATTAGCTTTACTGGGATTGCTATGCTTTTTATCTACACAGGTAATCGCCCAGAAAAAATCGAAGAAAGATGAACTGATTACCATCAAAACTGACCAGGGTACCATGCAGGTGATCCTGTTTAACGAAACCCCAAAACATAAAGCGAACTTCATAAAACTTGCAAAAGACAAGTTCTATGACGGGTTGCTTTTCCATCGCGTTATAGAGGGTTTTATGGTACAGGGTGGTGATCCTGAATCTAGAAACGCAGAGCCTGGCAAAATGCTTGGAAAAGGTGACAATGGCTATAAAATTCCGGCTGAATTTAACCCGAAACTGTACCATCAGAAAGGCGCATTGGCCGCAGCGCGTGACAACAATCCTGCGAAAGAATCAAGCGGATGTCAGTTTTATCTCGTTCAGGGTAGAAAATGGAATAAAGCCGATCTGGCTAAACAAGCTGCCAGAGCCGCCCGTAAAATCTCAGATGAACAGAAAAAAGTATATGAAACCATTGGTGGCGCGCCTCATCTGGATGGCTCATACACGGTGTTCGGACAGGTGATTGACGGTATAGAGATCATTGATAAAATCACCTCGTTTCCCCGCGACGAACGTGACCGGCCGGAAACAAATATTGCGATGAAGGTTTCTGTCAAAAAGATGAATAAGAAGAAAATAACCAGAAAATACGGCTGGAAGTACGCTGCCTGAAATTCAATATCGTTTTAACAAGTTTCATTTTGACTAAGAAAAAAATCCTCATTACAGGCTCCAATGGACTACTTGGCCAGAAACTGGTGAGCCTGCTGATGACCAGGGCTGATGTAGACGTTGTTGCAACGGCAGTCGGGAAAAACCGGTTGCCAAGTGCTGACGGTTATGAATTCCTGGAAATGGATATTACCAATCCCGATGAAATCGACCGGGTGGTTTCAACAACACGCCCGGACGTGATCATTCACACAGCTGCCATGACCAACGTGGATCAGTGCGAACTTGAAAAAGAAACGTGCTGGAAACTCAATGTTACTGCTGTGGAATATCTTATTGAGACTTGCCGTAAGTACAACGTTTTCCTGGAACACCTGTCTACTGATTTTATATTTGACGGGGCTGATGGTCCCTATCAGGAAGAGGCTGCACCCAATCCGGTCAGTTTTTACGGCTGGAGTAAATATGCCGCTGAAAAAGCAGTGATGGGTTCAGGCTTACGCTGGAGCATTGCCCGCACCGTTCTCGTTTATGGCACTGCCCACGATATGAGCCGGAGCAACATTATCCTTTGGGTAAAAAAATCGCTGGAAGAAGGCAAGTCGATCAAGGTTGTAACAGATCAGTTCAGAACCCCTACCCTGGCGGAAGATTTAGCCATGGGTTGTTATCTTATTGCAGACAAAGAAGCCGAAGGCATTTTCCATATTTCAGGTAAAGACTTTTTGACACCCTATGAAATGGCCATTTTGGCGGCTGAGTACTTTGGCCTTGATAAAACGCTGATTTCCCCCACCGACGCATCCTCGTTTACCCAACCCGCCCGTCGTCCACCACGTACAGGCTTTGACCTTACCAAATCCAGAGCCATTCTGGGTTACGAACCTCATTCTTTTATGGAAGGAATCGGGATTTTGGATGGGCAGTTGTGAGGGGTATTCCCGGTATATTTTCTTTTAAAATTGAAAACAAAGCCTCACGAATCCCCGTAATCTCCCCTCGCTTCATCAAAATCAAACTTTCCTTCCTGCTCTCCTTTTTAAAATCTCCTGACTCGAAATTCCTTTCGCCGGTTTTTCCTGCCTCTGACAAACGGATACTTACACGCTACATTTCTTCATTACAGTTATAAATGCAAGTGACTTTGTGAT
>DASYHR010000696.1:0-3095 GCA_035998385.1 Dyadobacter sp.
CAAGGTTACAAACCGCTATTTCATCAGGAGCCGTATATTCAATAATCTCCGTACAAAGATTAGATGACTTGATCGTACCCAGGTTTTGCTGATTGGACTTACTATTCGCATGATCCTTATAAAGCATATAAGGCGTTCCAGTTTCAATCTGAGATTCCATGATGGCAAACCACAGATCCTGCGCTTTTATTGTTTTGCGCGCCTTACCTTCAAGCTCATATTGTTCATACAACTTCTCGAACTCTTCACTGTGCGTATCTGATAAACCCGGGCATTCATGCGGATCAAACAAAGACCATGTATCATTGGATTCCACACGTTTCATAAATAAATCAGGAATCCACAATGCATAAAAAAGATCACGCGCACGCTGCTCTTCTTTCCCGTGATTCTTTTTCAGATCAAGGAAATCAAAAATATCTGCATGCCACGGTTCCATATAAATAGCAAACGAACCCTTGCGCTTCCCACCTCCCTGATCAACATACCGGGCGGTATCGTTAAATACGCGAAGCATCGGCACAATACCATTAGACTGACCATTGGTCCCTTTGATATATGACCCCGTTGCCCTCACATCATGGATACTCAAACCAATCCCTCCGGCAGACTGAGATATCATCGCGCAGTTTTTCAACGTATCATAAATTCCGCTGATACTATCTTCCTTCATCGTCAGCAGGAAACAGGACGACATCTGTGGCTTAGGTGTTCCGGCGTTAAACAATGTGGGTGTAGCATGGGTAAACCATTTTTCAGATAACAAATGATAGGTTTCCACAGCGGCTTGTATGTCATCCTGGTGAATTCCAACAGCAACGCGCATCAGCATGTGCTGCGGACGTTCAACTATTTTACCTTCAACTTTCAGCAAATAAGATTTCTCCAGCGTTTTGTAACCAAAATAATCATAGGCATAATCGCGATCATATATAATGGTAGAGTCAAAAAGCGAAGCATGCTGACGGATTACGTCGTATACTTCTTTTGAAATCAATGAAGCATTCTCCCCTGTTTTGCTGTCAACATAAGTATATAGTCGCTTCATTGTAGCTGAAAACGACTTCAGCGTATTTTTATGCAGGTTGGATATAGCTACCCTGGCCGCCAGAATTGCGTAGTCAGGATGTTTTGTCGTCATCGAAGCGGCCGTTTCAGCAGCTAGATTATCCAGCTCAGCAGTGGTTACACCATCGTAAATACCCGAAACAACCTTCTTGGCTACTTCAACAGGTTGCACATAATTGGAGTCAAGGCCATAGCTCAACTTTTCTATACGGGCAGTCACTTTATCGAATTTAACCGATTCGCGGCGACCGTCACGTTTGATGACGTACATAGACATAGAATATGATTTTTTAAAGAGAAATAGTGATGTTAATCCGAGGCACTAACTTGTAGAATACAGACTTAATTTTATGTTGAAGTAACGCCAAAAAAACGAAAATAACAACCGCCCGGAAGCTTGCGAAAATGTCATTCTCCCTAAAATCCAAGTTAACAAATTGTTAAAAATCTAAAAACAAGCACCTTATCAAACCTCCGCCTTCTCAGAATGATGAACTATGATTTTTGAAAATTATTTAATGGTCGCAGAGTGCTGGTCATACGAATATTTTTTGTAAACATTTTCATCAATGTATAACATTTATTCACTGATTTACAGTTTATTACTTATATAAATTTGTACACTTTATGAAAATATTCTTATAAATGTATTAAGAAAATTAATAGTTCAAAACTAGGGTAGGTATACTTCAACTTCTTCTTTTGGCAACCGTAAAGAAGAAGTTCAGCACTGTAAAAAACGAATATCATGAGCATCAAAACCACGGATACATCAAGGAGAAGCTTCCTGAAAACCTCTTCAGCCTTAGCAGCGGGATTGGCAGCCGGTCCGGCGTTATTTGCACAGGGAATATCTATCAGCGAAAATAAGCCAAAAGGAATATCGCTGGGTGTATTTGCCTCTTATGACCATGCCAAATATCTGAGAGATTTGGGTTATACCTATATTGAAGAATCTGTTGGCGGCTTTCTGATACCTAAGGATGGCGAAACCGGATTCAACAATAACCTGCACAGTTTGCATGAGTTGAAATTCCCGATCTGGTCTTATGTGGTATTGCTACCCGGCGATCTTAAAACAGTCGGACCTAATGCGGATCATGCAGGCGTACTCGCCCGCACAGAACTGGCTTTAAAAAGAGCAAAAGCGGCAGGATCCGATTACATCGTTTTTGGAAGTGGCGGCGCGCGAAATATACCGGACGGATTTGATCGCGAAAAAGCGTGGGAGCAACATATAGCTGTAACCAAAAAAATGGCTCCTTTTGCAGAAAAATACGGCGTCACGATTGCCATTGAACCTCTTAACCGCGGGGAAACCAATCTTATCAACAGCCTTGGGGAAGGTGTCAGAGTGGTAGAAGCGGTAAAAAGTCCTAAAGTAAAGCTGCTCTGCGATATCTATCATATGTTAAAAGAAGACGAATCTCCGGATGAAATCGTCAAATATGGCAAGCATATCGTTCATTGTCACATAGCTGAGAAGGAAGACAGAACACCTCCGGGAGTGAAAGGTGATGATTTCCGTCCTTATCTGAGTGCACTCAAAAAGATTGGTTATAATGGCGGATTGTCTATCGAATGTTTCAAATACTCTGATTTTGACCGTGAAATAAAGGCAGGTATAGAGGTACTCAGAAAGCAGCTAAGCGAAGTATAACAGGACGATGCAAAAAAACGGTAATAAAATAATTACCACATAGTTGCGTCTATAAATTTAAATAATTACTTTTGCAATCCTTTTTGACAACTGTATCGAAACACATAATACCATATACCAATGAAAAAAGATATTCATCCCAACTATAGAGACGTTGTTTTCTGGGATCTATCAAGCGATTATAAATTTATTACGCGCTCAACTATAGAAACTACTGAAAACATTACATGGGAAGATGGAAATTCTTACCCGGTATATAAAGTCGAGGTTTCTTCTCAGTCTCACCCATTCTACACTGGCAAAAATGTTCTTGTAGATACAGCAGGACGTGTTGACAAGTTCAGAAAACGTTACGGACAGAAAGAAG
>DASYHR010000698.1:0-2080 GCA_035998385.1 Dyadobacter sp.
TAAATATACGACTTTTTATTTCTAATTTAGTATTACTACCGTCACAGACGGTAGTCTATTAAGATTCGTAGTTTTGAAAACTACGAATAACATCCGCCGTTGTGCGTAGTTTTCAAAACTGCGTACTGTAAATAAATTACCGTCTGCGACGGTATACTTAGCAACAAAAGCACCGGTCATTACCATCGTATACGGTCAATTATCAGGATTCGTAGTTTTGAAAACTACGAATAAAATCTCCGTTGTGCGTAGTTTTCAAAATTGCGCACTGCAAATACATTACCGTCTGCGACGGTATACTTAACAACAAAAGCACCGGTCATTACCATCGTATACGGTCAATTATCAGGATTCGTAGTTTTGGAAACTACGAATAAAATCGCCCCCATTCCTGACCAAAGTCATCTCTCCCACCTGCCATACGTCATCTTCTTCCCCACCCTATTCCGCCAATTTTGAACCACAGTTTCGCACTTGTGTCAAACTGCATTTCATCATTATCAGAAACCATCAGGTGATAGTCGTAACCAGAAGAGGCCATGAGCGCAAATAAACTTGACGTTGAGAACGAAATTCAGATTAAACCTACCTGTTACCATTGCGGGGAAACATGTAAGGATGAGATCATTCACCAGGACGAACATGAGTTTTGCTGCGAGGGATGTGCTGTCGTTTACGACCTTCTGAAGGAAAACGATCTCTGTCGCTATTACGCCATTGACGGCGCACAGGGCATATCACCTGATAAAACCTATTTCCAGGGAAAATTCGACTATCTCGATCTCCCTGAAGTTTCAACAAAGCTGCTGGAATTTACGGATGGACGTTTATCACGCGTCAACTGGTTGATTCCAAAAATGCATTGCAGCTCCTGTATCTGGCTGCTCGAACAGCTCTACCGAATCAACCCCGCCATTCGAAGTTCCGTCGTTAATTTTCCCGAGAAAAAAGTTCGGATCACCTATGATGCCGGTCAGATTCAGTTGAGTGAACTGGCTGCTCTGATTACCAAACTCGGTTACGAACCCTACATCAGTCTGAATGATATAGAAGGCAAACAGATTAAAAAATGGAACCGGACTCGCCTTTACAAAATTGGGATAGCAGGTTTTGCATTTGGTAACATCATGATGCTAAGCTTTCCGGAGTATTTCGACCTGGGTCAATCTACTTCCGACCAGAGCCTGCGTTTTATGTTCAATATGCTCAACCTCGCATTTAGCCTACCCGTTTTCTTTTATTGCGCCGAAGATTTTTTTAAATCGGCCTGGGGAGCTTTAAAAGGAAAGTACCTCAACATTGATGCTCCCATTGCGTTGGCTCTGACGTGTATATTCCTGATCAGTCTGTATCAAATATTTAGTGATACGGGGCCCGGCTACCTTGACTCCCTTTCCGGAGCTGTATTTTTTATGCTGATCGGCCGCTACTTTCAGGACAAAACCTATGCGGGAATTTCCTTCGACAGGGATTATAAATCCTATTTCCCGGTGGCAGTTTCGGTGGTTAATGATGGACAAGACATCCGCAAACCAATTACAGAACTCAATGCAAGTGATCAGATCATTGTCAGAAATGAGGAGCTTATTCCGGCCGATTCTGTACTACTGAGCCCTCGCGCCATGATCGACTACAGTTTTGTTTCGGGCGAGTCGGAGCCAATGGAGCGAAAAAAGGGTGATACTATTTACGCGGGAGGCAAACAAACCGGCCCTGCCATAGAACTGGAAGTGCTCAGAAAGGTATCTCAGAGTTATCTGACTCAACTTTGGAATCACGATACGTTCAAAAAAGAAAAAGAAGATCAGAACCAGACGCTTGCAGCCAGGATCAATAAGTATTTTTCAACGATTGTACTCATCATCGCCACCGTTACTCTTCTTGTATGGATCCTTTATCTGAAGAGTCCCGAGACTGCATTCCGAGCCTTCACCACAAGCCTGCTGGTAGCCTGCCCTTGTGCGTTGCTGCTATCGTCCACTTTTACAAACGGAAATATGCTCGCGCTTTTTGGCAAGAACAAGTTCTATCCCAAAAATGCGCACACCATCGAAAGGCTTTCCCATATAGACACCGTCGT
>DASYHR010000705.1:0-5730 GCA_035998385.1 Dyadobacter sp.
AATAGCGTGTCTCCATTGTGTATGCTTTTTACTTAGTAAAAACCTTACAATCAGTACACTATCTTATACGCGGTTGCCTGCTGAAAGTAACCGTGTTGTTATTTTAGAACTCAGCACTTTTCGGATAGCGCGGGAATGGAATCACGTCACGGATATTGGTCATACCTGTCACAAACAGGACAAGTCTTTCAAAACCAAGGCCGAATCCTGAATGAGGTGCTGTTCCGAATTGACGGGTTTCCAGATACCACCAGATCGTTTCAGGATCAATTCCTACTTCGTTTACACGCTCCAACAATTTTTCGTAATTGTCTTCACGCTGGCTTCCACCGATAATTTCACCAATACCCGGGAAAAGAACGTCCATCGCACGTACCGTTTTGCCATCGTCGTCCAGTTTCATGTAGAACGACTTGATCTCACGCGGATAGTTGGTCAGAATAACCGGTTTTTTGAAATGCTTCTCTACCAGGTAGCGCTCGTGCTCGCTGGAAAGGTCGATACCCCAGCCTACAGGATACTGGAACTTCTTCTCTTTATGTGGTTTAGACTGAAGCAGAATTTCGATTGCCTCCGTGTAAGTAAGCCTTTCAAAAGGATTGTCAACCACAAAACGTAATTTCTCAAGAAGAGGAAGTGAACGTTCGTTTTGAGGTTTGTTTTTATCTTCTTCCGCCAAGCGGTTTTGCAGGAAGTTGAGGTCATCCTTGCAATTTTCAAGTGCATAGGTAATGACAGTCTTCACAAAATCTTCCGCAAGATCCATGTTGTCCTGCAATTCGAAGAATGCCATTTCTGGTTCAATCATCCAGAACTCAGCCAGGTGGCGTGTTGTATTGGAGTTTTCTGCACGGAAAGTAGGTCCGAAAGTGTAAATTTTCGAAAGTGCCATCGCACCCAGCTCGCCCTCAAGTTGCCCTGATACGGTAAGGTTTGCTTCACGTCCGAAGAAATCT
Source organism: Dyadobacter sp. (assembly GCA_035998385.1). Taxonomy (GTDB): domain Bacteria; phylum Bacteroidota; class Bacteroidia; order Cytophagales; family Spirosomataceae; genus Dyadobacter. Next base: position 957 of record DASYHR010000705.1, read on the forward strand.
TCTTTGTAATTGATTTTGCCTTCGTCAGTTCTTGGTGGTTTGTCCAGATTCAAAGTCGTTACCTTAAACATTTCACCGGCGCCTTCTGCGTCAGATGCAGTAATGATAGGGGTATGAAGGTAAAAGAATCCTTTGTCGTGGAAGTATTTATTAATCGCAAACGCCAATGTATGGCGCACACGAAGAATAGCGCTGAATGTATTGGTACGCGGACGCAAATGCGCTATTTCACGCAAAAACTCCAGTGAATGTTTTTTTGGTTGTAATGGATATACATCAGGATCTGCAGTGCCGTAGACCTGTAAATCGTCGATCTGTACTTCCACACGTTGTCCCGCACCCATAGATTCCACCAGCTTTCCGGTGATATTGAGGCAGGAACCTGTAGTAACCGTCAACAGCAATTCAGGTGAAAACTGACCTGGTTGCGCAACAGCCTGTATATTATTGATGGTTGATCCGTCATTAAGTGCTATGAAGATAGCATTTTTACTTTCACGTTTTGTTCTTACCCAGCCTTTAAGGGTGACGGATTGTGATTCCGGAGCCTGAAGCAATAAATCTTTGATCTGTAACGGTCCCATTGTTTATTAAGTTGTATTGACATATCAACACGACAGATTACTATAAATAACACTGTATCAGTACGTTGTTAATATGTGATTAGATTTCGCGCAAAAATACAAATTAGCCCCTGAAAAGTATCGTGAAACCTGAACTAACTTTTCTACGTTTGTATCGCATTGAAATGTTTTGTCATTAAGACTAATTTTGTTGTCAACATCAGATAAAGCTATTTTCGTTTTGATTCACCGCATAGCAACCTTCCTTTCCGTAGTTTTTCATCCACTGATCATCACTACTTATCTTTTTGCTTTACTTTTTCTGATCACACCCGACCTGGTAGGTGTAAGTGCGCTGGAGTTGCCTGCAATCGGGAGCCTTTTGTTGCTTATCTTTCTGAACACTTTCGTTGCATCGGCTGTCATCATTTATTATTTTCATCGGTTTGGACTCGTAAGTTCGCTGCATGTGGATAATCTGCGTGAAAGACGTTTGCCTTATCTGGTCACCATCGTGATCTATGCATTTGCAACTTATTTGTTTGGCTGGCAACTTCAGCCTATCGGCGAATTGGCTCCTCAGATCTCCATTATTCTTGCCGGTGTAACGCTTTCATTGATTTTTGTCGGAATTGTGAGTCTTGTCTGGAAAATCAGCGCACATGCGACTGGCATTGGCGGTGCCCTGGGAATGATTGCGGCTCTTCTGATGCGATTTGACGAAAGTTTACTTTTTACACCGCTTCTGATAGCAACAGTTATTGGTGGATTTTTAGCCAGTGCACGTTTGTATCTCAATGCACATACGCCTGCACAAGTGGTTGCCGGCATCACAGGCGGGCTTGCAATCGGTATTGGTACTGTATTCTTCTTCCTTTAAAATCTACGATTTAGATATTTGATCGGTAACGATTACATTTAGCAAGCTAAAACAGGATCGCTATGTATCAGTATATCATTTCGGAAACGGCAGACGGCGTTGCCCGGCTCACGCTGAATCGCCCTAAAGTATACCATGCACTTCATCCGGTATTGTTGCAGGAATTATTGCAAGCCGTAGAAACGGCCTCTGCGGATGCGTCCGTACGGGTGCTGTTGCTCACTGCCACAGGCAATAAGGCGTTTTGCTCAGGTGCAGACCTGACTGCCACCATGCAATCCGGAAAAAGTACCGGCGAGCTACTCAGAGCCTATTATAATCCTTTGATTTCGTCGCTGCGTAGTATCCCGAAACCTGTGGTATGTCGGCTCAATGGATTGGCTGCAGGAGCTGGGGCTTCCTTGGCTTTGGCATGCGACGTTGTCATTGCACAAGAGGAGGCCTATCTGAGTCAGATATTCGTAAAAATAGGTTTGATGCCTGATGCAGGTTCCACCTTCTTTTTGCCCAGATTGATAGGTGCAGCCAAAGCATTTGAAATCGCTACGACGGGCAGGAATGTATATGCGCCCGAAGCAGCACAGATGGGGCTGATAGCCAGATCGGTACCTGCAGCGGAATTGGATGAGGCTGTCGCGCAAACGATCGCATATTACCGAAATGCCCCAACCCAATCCATCGCCGCGATCAAACACGCTTTTAATCAAAGTTATCAGTGTGACCTGGCCACCATGCTGGAACTGGAAGCGTCAGGGCAGGATAAGTTGAGTAAAACCAGCGATGCTGCAGAAGGTATTCAATCATTTGTACAGAAAAGGAAGCCTGATTTTCAGGGTATATAAAAATTTGTTGAAAATATTTGCAGCCATGAATTGCTATTCTGGATTTTATACATACCTTTGCAGTCCAATTTAGAAGGTTTCGTAGCTCAATTGGATAGAGCACCTGACTACGGATCAGGAGGTTTGGGGTTCGAATCCCTACGAGACCACAGAGTGTAATACTAAAAAGCACCAAAAGGCTGTAAATCAATGATTTACAGCCTTTTTTGTTCGTCAAAAATCACTAAAAAATGCATGTTTTCGCAATATTATAGTGAGCTATCGGTGATCAGGAAAAAATAGAGAAGAAAACGCTCACCAAAATACTTGTAAATGTCTGTGTAGCACATGTTTGCAAGATAAACATCTTGATTTTGGGGCGGAGGCAATTGTAGTTTTATTCATCACTAAAACAAATTGCTATGTTAACAAACAGGTTCTCTATGCTTTTTTATCTTAAAAAAAGAAGCAATTACGTATCCGGTCCCCTACCCATCTATATGCGGGTTTCGATCGCAAGTAAAAGATTTGAGCTCGCTGTAAAACGGGAATGTGAACCAGACAAGTGGAACTCATCTTCCGGCAGAAAAAGCGGCACCAAAGAGGATACAAAACTACTTAATGCCTATCTGGACACCTTTCAAGCGAAAGTCTACGATGCCCACCGGCAGTTATTGGCGAAAGGCGAGCAAATTACTATTGAAGCTCTGAAAGCATCAGTAACAGGTATTGCCGAAAAAAAGATTATGTTTTTAGAGCAGTTCAAAAAACATAATGACCGCATGATTGAGTTGAAAGGCACCGACTATGCTGAAGGCACAATTTCGCGGTACAACACCTCCTACCATCATACAAAAGAGTTTATCAAATGGAAATATAAGTATGATGACATTGATATACAGAAGTTAGATTTTGAATTCATCACTGATTTTGAGTTTTGGTTGAAAACTCATCGGAAGTGCGGCCATAATACTACCATGCGGTATCTTGTTTACTGCAAAAAAATTGTCTTGGGGTTGATCAAGACAGGAGTACTTCCAAGAGACCCATTTTATGGCTACAAGGTACACAAGAAGCCAACCAACCGGGCAGCACTTACTGAAAAGGAACTTAAAGCCATAGCCAATAAGAAATTCGCTTCTAATCGTTTATCTCAGGTAAGGGATATTTTCCTTTTTAGCTGCTATACTGGCTTGTCCTACATAGATGTGCAGAAGCTTACTCGGGCTGAGATTACCGTTGGGCAGGATGGCGAAGAATGGCTGATCGTAAATAGACAAAAAACTGACTCGCAATCCAGAGTGCTACTCTTACCAGTACCCTTGCAGATCATCGCCAGATATGAGCACGAGCCCCAATGCGAGGTAAGCGGAAAATTACTACCCGTCTCAAGCAACCAGAAGGTAAATGAGTATTTGAAAGAGATTGCTGCGGTTTGTGGAATTGATCGCAGCATATCATTCCATATCGCCAGGCACACATTTGCAACAACGGTAACTCTCTCCAACGGTGTGCCTATGGAGAGCGTTTCTAAGATGCTCGGGCACTCCAATATCCGAACCACGCAGATTTACGCCAAAATTGTAGATAGGAAGATTGCAGAAGATATGAAATTACTTAGGGAAAAATTATCACATTAGCTTCTCGTTGCTAAAAATTAAAAGAAGGTGCCTCGACGGACTGTAGTGGCACTTTCTTTTAATTTAAAAGCACGCTATCCTGAAGTGCATCTTCTGGTTATAATAATACTCATTAACGAAGATATGACGGTACAGAAGACGCTTAATACGATCACAATAGGCACCACTAAACGTCTTAACTATTAGTGGTCGTTGACGAAAAAGTCAAGATGTCAGTTAACGACACGTGTAGTCAGCCAATTTATCACCAAATATGATTTATAGCTTCCAAAAGGGCATCATTGAAAAATCCTAACATAATTATAAGGTCAAATTCACACCGTTCGGTCGTATCAACCCTAATCATGTAATAGCTCCTTTATTCTATGGAGCGATTGCGGGTCGATTACTGCTGACTGCAAAATTGATAGCTGATTGTAAGCGCTGTAGATATGTTACCGTCAATTCTTGCATCTTTTAGCAACTATCGGTAACTTATCACAAAAACCTTACACACCTATGACACCATCTTTCTTCAAAATGAGAGGTCTATTCGACTTCTCTCCCCACCCGTACGATATCGGTAATCCGGTACTCCAGACTTGGTACTACAACGACAATCACGTCTTTAATAAGATCTACCGCCTACCAGAATCCGACTACCGCCCTTTCTACGACTATCACCTCAAGTATTATCTTGCGAAAAATCCAGAAGCTGAACTAGACTTCTTTCAAAATCTGTGGGAAATTGTCTCCGATAGAAGAGATTACTACAAAAGACAGGAATTCTTCTCGACGAAACAGAAGCAGGCCCGCCAGAATCTGGTTAAGATTAAACAATTTCAGTCGTTTCTTATCTCTATGGATCAATGGCAAACCAGCTTACCTCTC
>DASYHR010000709.1:0-2686 GCA_035998385.1 Dyadobacter sp.
CTCGCTTTCCTGCAGAACATACTCTGTCAATTCACCAAATTTCTGTCTTGTGATTTCAAATGCCATAGATGTATTGGTTTAGGGGAATTTGGGACTAATGTATAAAATAATAGCCGGACAGTGGAAACTATCCGGCTATTAAAAATTAATTTATGCTACTCGTTTGAAGCATCTTTGCTTTCAGCGATCATCTCATCTTCTGACGGTTTAATCTCTGGCAAATCCTGATCCAACGCGTGTTTTACTACTTCTTCATGAATTGCTGCTTCCTCATTTGAGCGGCGATTGATGTAGGCCTGATAGCTTGTTTCCTTTGCAAATGGACGTTTGCCAATCAGTTTCTCCAAATCCGCCTGGAAGAGAATCTCTTTCTCTAAAAGCTCCTTTGCAAGAACGTCTAGTTTGTCTTTCTTCTCGGTCAACATTTGCTTCACGAACTGGTAAGCCTTATCGATCAGATTTCTCACTTCCTCATCAATTGCCTGAGATGTAGACTCGGAATATGGCTTTGTGAATGCATAATCGCTTTGTTTGGAATCATAGAAAGAAACATTACCAATTCTTTCATTCATACCATAGACCGTCACCATACTATAAGCAAGCTTAGTTACTCTTTCCAAATCGCTCAACGCTCCTGTAGAAATTTTACCGAAAACTACCTCTTCAGCGGCACGACCACCAAGTGTCATACACATTTCATCAAACAATTGCTCTGTACGGTACAAATACTGTTCTCTTGGCAGATACTGTGCGTAACCCAACGCAGCAACTCCCCGCGGAACTATAGAAACTTTTACCAAGGGATCAGCATGTTCCAGGAACCAGCCTGCTACTGCGTGACCTGCTTCGTGGTAAGCAACGATCTCTTTCTCTTCAGGAGAAATCAATTTGTTTTTCTTTTCCAATCCACCGATAACGCGATCCATGGCATCCTGGAAATCCTGCATGGTAACTTCTTCGCGGTCGCGGCGGGCAGCAATCAGAGCGGCCTCGTTACAAACATTGGCAATCTCAGCTCCTGCAAATCCGGGAGTTTGAGACGAAAGTCTTTGGATATCTACGTCAGTCGACAATTTCAGAGGTTTTAAATGCACCTTGAAAATCGCTTCACGACCGATAACGTCTGGTTTGTCGATTGAAATCTGACGGTCGAAACGTCCCGGGCGCAATAACGCAGGATCCAATACATCCGGACGGTTGGTTGCTGCCACGATAATAATTCCTGAGTCTGTTGCAAAACCATCCATCTCTACAAGAAGGGAGTTCAATGTGTTCTCACGCTCATCATTTGAACCTGGCATCGCACCTCTTCCACGCGAACGACCTACTGCATCAATTTCATCAATGAAGATGATACATGGCGCTTTTTCCTTTGCTTGTTTGAAAAGGTCACGCACACGTGCAGCTCCTACACCAACAAACATTTCAACAAAATCAGATCCTGACAGAGAAAAGAAGGGAACACCAGCTTCACCCGCTACTGCTTTCGCAAGAAGTGTTTTACCAGTTCCCGGAGGTCCTACAAGTAAAGCTCCTTTCGGAATTTTAGCACCCAGTTTCTTAAACTTATCAGGGAACTGAAGGTATTCTACGATTTCCTTAATTTCTTCTTTAGCCTCTTCAAGACCGGCAACATCATTAAATGTTATTTTGACCTTGTTTTCTGCGTCAAATAAAGTAGCTCGCGAGCGGCCAATATTGAAAATTTGCCCACCGGGACCAACACCACCTGACATCCTGCCCAGTATAAAATACATAACCAGTATCATCACAATGAAAAAGCCCCAGGTTCCGAGGAAGCTGTACCAGTCGTTTCGGGTATCTACAACGAGCTCTGCTTTGTCGTTGGCAGGAGTTCCTTCCTGCATCTTCTCAAAGTCCTTCTTGAAGGTTTCCGCAGATGTTACCTGAAACTGGTAGTGCGAAACAGACTCTCCTCCAAAGTAAGTATTCTCTTTGTTAAGCGATTTATATTTATCTGACTTCAGTGCTTCAGGCTTCAAAGTAACCTCCACTGACTTGTCATTCACAATCGTAACACGGGCGACTTCATTGTCGGCCATCATTTTCTCAAAGCGCTTTTGAGTTGTCTCACGTATCGTTGATGTCCGGTTCAGGTAGGTAATCCCCAGTATAGTAGCTACCAAAGCGGCTATAATCCATCCCTGATAACCTTTCTGCGGACTTTTCGGACCTAGCGGCCCTCGCTTATTATCGTTTTCAGACATTCTGTGTATTAATTAAGAGAAATATATTAAACAACATTCACAGAGCGGTGCGTGTTCACTGCCCTGTAAGTTTAAGCCACGGAGTCTTCAAAATGCGTAACAACAGCATCTCCCCATAGCTCTTCGAGATCGTAATGCTGACGTCGGTCTTTGTTAAAGATATGTGCAACCACATCGACATAGTCAATCAAAATCCATTCCCCGTTGGCCTTACCTTCTTTTTGCCACGGTTCTGTTTGAGAGACCTTGTACACTTCATCCTCGATTGAGTTGGCAAGTGCGTCAATTTGTGTATCGGAGTTACCCGAGCAGATTACAAAAAAATCAGTAATTGAATTTTTGACGTTTCTGAGATCCAGAATTGCTATATCAAGCCCTTTCTTTTCCGCCATTCCTTTAGCTACAAGCTCGGAGAGATCTTTTGATGATAGTTCTTTATTTTTGCGTTGTTTCATGCG
>DASYHR010000723.1:0-2041 GCA_035998385.1 Dyadobacter sp.
TCGGCGAAGGTGTTTCTTCTACCAATTTCTGGTGACGACGCTGAATAGAACAATCGCGCTCAGAAAGGTGGCAAACCTTGCCATACTGATCTCCGATAATCTGAATCTCAATGTGACGTGGTTCAACTACAAACTTCTCAAGGTATAAACCGTCATTCCCAAATGCAGCTGCTGATTCGATACGGGCATCATTCCATGCTTTTTCGAATTCATCAGGTTTGTTGATGACACGCATACCACGACCACCGCCTCCGGCTGTTGCCTTTACGATGACAGGGTAACCAATGCCTTCAGCCAGTTTCTTACCTTGTTCTACCGATTCAAGCAAACCTTCAGATCCCGGTACAACAGGAACTCCTGCCGAAATCATGGTTGCTTTTGCAGTAGCTTTGTCGCCCATTCCGTTGATCTGAGCCGCTGTAGCACCAATAAACTTGATACCGTAGTCTGCACAGATCTGTGAAAATTCAGCGTTTTCAGACAAAAATCCGTAACCCGGGTGAATCGCGTCCGCACCGGTAACTTCTGCTGCTGATATAATATTCTGAATGCTCAGATAAGATTGACGGCTTGGAGGAGGACCTATACAAACGGCCTCATCAGCGAATCGTACGTGAAGGCTGTCACGGTCAGCTGTCGAATAAACAGCAACCGTTTTAATGCCCATTTCACGGCACGTACGGATAATTCTCAGGGCGATTTCGCCCCTGTTGGCAATGAGTATCTTTTTAAACATGAAAATCAATTAAGTTTTAGAGATCGTCCATTGCCTTATGCAGGCTCTACAAGGAATAATGGCTGGTCAAACTCAACAGGTGTTGCGTTTTCAACCAATACTTTTACGATTCTTCCTGAAATCTCAGATTCGATCTCATTGAAAAGTTTCATAGCCTCGATAACACAAACAGCCTTACCTGGCTTAATTTCATCTCCCACGCTTACAAATACAGGAGTTTCAGGGCTTGAAGCACGGTAGAAAGTTCCGATCATAGGAGACTTAATAGTGATCAGGTTAGAAGCAGTTTCTGCAGGAGCCGCTGAAGGTGCAGTTGCCTGAACCGCCGGTGCTGCCTGAGGTGCCGCTGCCGCCGGAGCTGCAAGCTGAGGAGCAGATGCATATACAACTGGTGCAGTTGCAAATCTCTTCACCTTAATTTTTAATTCGTTGGTTTCAATATTTACTTCATCCAGACCAGACTGAGCAATGAAGTCGATTAGTTTTTGAATTTCTTTAGTTTCCATCTATAGAGTTTTTAACAGCGAAGAGATCCATACATATTTCCTGTTGCCAGGCAGATCTGAACTTCGCTAAAAAATGAAATTATGATTTAACGCGTTCTACGTAGTCGTAGGTACGGGTATCTACTTTGATCTTCTGGCCTTCTTCAATAAACAAAGGTACCATGATCCTTGCGCCGGTCTCTACTTCAATCGCTTTTTTAGGAGAGTTGGCTGTATCACCTTTCAATCCAGGCTCAGAGTAAGTAACAACAAGCTCAACGAAAGGAGGCAACTCGCAAAGTAAAGCAGCGTCTGTTTCTGTATTGATCAGGATCTCAACTTCCTGTCCGTCTTTCATCAAATCAGCATTGGTAATCAATTTTTCATCAATCATCACCTGATCAAAAGTTTCAGAATTCATAAAGTTGAATCCAACATCGTCTTTGTACAGGAACTGGAACTTGTGGCGCTCCACACGTACCGGACTGATCGTAGCACCTGATGAGAACGTATTATCCAGTACTTTCCCGGATGTAAGGCTTTTCAGTTTTGTACGAACAAAAGCGTTTCCTTTTCCAGGTTTTACGTGTTGAAATTCGGTAACCTGAAAAAGATCGTGGTTAAAGTTGATCACCAGTCCGTTTCGCAAATCTGCTGTAGTTGCCATTTTAAATCAAAGAATAATTCGAAATTGTGTTAATCAAAAATGCGGGTATCTGTAGCGCAATTATGCTCCGATAGCCCACTTTAAATATACCGACCCCCAGGTAAATCCACCGCCAAATGCAGAGAGGATCAGGTTATCACCTTTTTTAAGCTG
>DASYHR010000729.1:0-1517 GCA_035998385.1 Dyadobacter sp.
GTGAAAGGGCGGGCAACATCTCCGGATTTTTAAGGTGAAAAATGCATTGAACCGAAAATTATCAACTGATTATCAAATAGTTGCAAAATTCCATCCAGGCAAAAAAGTGCAACTTTTCAAAAAAAAGCAATTTTAGCGACATAATCATCTCATTATCAATAGTCTTTACGAGTACATAGATCGAGGAAATTCTTCTTTCCTTTCCTCCCAATCTAATTCAGGACAAATTGCTTTATGATCGAAGTTGTTCTGCTCCAGAAAAATTATCAAGGGAGCAAATTTCTTTTTGTAGAGATTATAAACAGATTCATACTTCTGTCGAATATACGTATCCGATAAACTGTCAATATTATGTTTTACATATTTCAAGAATTTGACATCGAGATCCAGCATAACTTCACCTTCCAGCCTGTCCCAATCTACCGGAAAATTGGAAAGCTCTGCATACTGAAACACATTAAAATCGCTATTGGGATAAACAAAATCAAACTCATCTGAGTATGGAATAGTACGGAAGATATTGTATTTATCAGTTACCCTTTTATCTACGAACAAACCAATGCTTTTTATATCTTTTTCCTTGTCGTGTGCAAATATTAAAGCTTTACCAAAGTACGAGTTGAAATATTTCTGTTCCTTGAATTCAAACTCTCCATAGGTCAGAATGGCTCGATAAACAATATCCAGCTGTACGCAGTGATAAAAAAGAGCTTGGCAAGCTTCACAGAGATACATCAACATTGTTTCTACGTCATCCTTCGAGTTTGGGGTCTGCTTTAAATAGCATAGAATCGTATCTGAAAAAACAATAGTTCTAATATCACGATCAGTAAAGACTGGTAGTTTTTCAATCCGGTCAAACAACTCGACGATTTTATCCTTATTATCTTTTACTAAATTCCGAAACCCAAGAATGTCTATGTAGAGCAAAAATTTCTCTGATGCCATAATTATATGTTGTTAAGTTTTAACCATATACCTGATCCACCAGATCATCATTTTCTGACCTGGTGGATGAGTTCAGGTAATCAGTAGTCACTGAAACTGAACTATGGTCTAATGCATTCGAGACGGCATACACATTACCCGTTTTTTTATTTGCGATATCAGCAAAGCTATGTCTGGCCACGTGCATACTAATCTTATTAACTCCAATTTTCTCCGCAATTGATTGTAGGTGCCCATTAATTAGGGCGTTCACAGATGCTAGCACTCTGCCCCATTCTTCTTCTTTGTAGTGTTTGATATTTTTTCCTTTCAAAAATTGGGAGACGTAGTCGGAAGGTTATTCGAAATCGATTGGGAAGACAAATCTAGGAAAATACAACCGTCTCCACAAGATATGTCTTTGATCCTTGATCCCCTATACCCCCGCCAGCCGCCACATTCCCAAACCCCCAAAACGCAAAAAAACCGCCTCATTGCTGAGGCGGTTTTAAAAAGTGTTGAAAGTGCGTAAAACCGCAACTTGGTGACCCATAGGGGAATCGAACCCCTGTTTCAACCGTGAAAGGGTC
>DASYHR010000731.1:0-5500 GCA_035998385.1 Dyadobacter sp.
TTCCGCTGTGAAAGAAGCAAGTCCGAGTAGTCCAAGCGATGAAATAAGAATAGCCACACCTGCGAAAAAATTGAACAATTTTTCAGCCTGCTGCTCTGATCTGTAGAGCTGGTTGTATTCTTCCTCAAGAAAGCGATATTCAAAAGGGAGCTGAGGCATATACTGCTTCCAAAGGTTTTCAGCTTTGACAATAGCTTCCGGCGCTGATTTTCCATTTGTGTGCACGTGTACTACATGGTTATCGGCAGGTCGGGAAAACATTACCAGTGGCCATATGGGGATGCGAATTGTAGTGATGCTGAAATCTTTTACGACCCCTACGATCACACCTTCGACGCTCTCATAACGAAATCGCTTTCCGATAGGGTCTTTAATTCCGGCCTGTTTTACAGCTGTTTCATTCAGGATGAAATGCGTTGCATCGGCATTGGTGCCGTCAAAATTCTTTCCGTCGATAAGCTGTATGCCAAAGTTTGGAATGAAATCCTTATCTATGCCCATTTGCGCCATCAGCAATGTACGGTCCTTGTTTTTTCCGTCCCAATCCACCTCTGTGGTACCACTTGATACATTGACGGGGCTGTCTGTGGATGTGCTGATCGCCGTGATGCTGGTTTGCGCAGCAAGCGCCTGTTTAAATTGTGGAGTGAATTCACGCCCACTGAATGTGAATACATGTTCCCTGTTAAAACCCGGATTACGTTCGCGAATGAAACGAAGCTGATTGCCGATGATAAATGTGCCTCCAATAAGAACCGTGGCTAATGCAAACTGAACAATAACCAGCGTTTTACGTAAACCCGCACCATCCGATTGACTGGATTGCCCACGAAGCATCAGCATTGGGTTAAATCCGGAAATGGCTATTGCCGGATAAATTCCCGCCATGATGAAGCAAAAAAGCAGCGTTCCCGACAAAAGCTGCCAGGCATGTGGATCTGTCAAAGAAAGTCTGCCAGACTTCCCAGTAATTTCGGAATAAAACGGAAGAAAAATGTACACAAGTAGCAGTGATATCGAAAGAGCCAGGACGAGTGTCATAACTGATTCAATCAGAAGTTGGGTAGCCAGTTGGGTAGTTTGAGCACCTACTACCTTACGTACACCCACTTCGCGATTGCGTCTTGTAGCTCTGGCCGTTGTAAGATTTACATAATTAATACAACCAATACTGATCAGCAGAACTGCCACAATGCCCAGAATCTGAACTTGTTGCATAGCACCTTCATTGCCTTCTACCGAGTGCAGGTGTATATCGGACAGTGGTTGTAAAAGGTAATCCGGCGTATTGTTTTTGTCTTTCAGTATACTTGTTTGTATAGCAGACAGTTTGGTTTGAACAGTTCTAGGATATGTGTCCGGCTTCAGTTTGATATAGGTGCTGAAATCATAATTATCCCAATTTTCGTCTGCAGATTGATCACCGGAAAATTTCTTCATGCGTGCCTGCATGTTGATATACATATCATAGCGAAAAGATGAATTGTCAGGAGCTTCCTCGAGTACACCACTCACAGTATATCTTTCATTTGTTTCAACCTGAATAAACGATTTGCCGATGGCATCACTTGTACCGAAAAATTTCAGAGCAAGTTTATCTGTAATTACAACAGAATTGGGTTGTGTAAAAGGTATGTCAGTGTTCCCGTGAATAAGCGAAAATCCATTGAAAATCCGAAGAAATGTACTGTCAGCATAAGTCAGGTTGTCTTTCTCGTGGAAGGTTTGTTCGTTAATTTGAAAAGTACCCGATGGCAGATAACCCAATCTTACAACACTTTCTACCTCAGGAAGCTGCTCTACTGCGTGATGGGCAATTGGTCCGGGCGAGGAGGTCAAAGTTATTTCTTCTTCTCCTTTACCAAAATGAATATTGAGCTGATAAACACGATCTGCTTCATGATGAAAACGATCAAAACTCAGTTCGTCTCTCACCCACCACGACAACAGTAAACTTACAGCCAGGATAACTGCAAGACCTCCGATATTCAATGCAGAATACCAGCCGCCGGAGCGAAGATTTCTAAATGCAATTTTGATATAGTTATAGAACATGGTTTGAGGTTGTTAGGTTTAGTCTGGCTGAAACAGATTTTGTCGGTGCTACAGTCATTCACTTTTTATTACTGACGGAATGAACTTTTTGTGGCAGGTTGTGCTGTTTTAACAATAGAAATAACACGATCATTAACAGTAGCAATATGAAACTTAACGGAATTCTTGAATCTGCTCTTTACTTCGATGACATAGAGGTGGCCGCCGGTTTTTATAAAGATCTGTTCGGATTGGAAACTCTGGTTCAAAATGAGAGGCTTATTGCTTTGAACATTGCCGGTAAACAGGTACTTCTTCTTTTCAAAAAAGATAGTTCGACGCAACCCATTACTTTGCCAGGTGGCGGTATTATTCCTCCGCACGACGGATCAGGACCAGTACATCTTGCCTTTTCAATTGATTCCGATTCCTACGACGATTGGTTAGCCAGACTTTCCGGTCAAAACATTGAAATAGAAAGTACAGTAGATTTTAATGAAGGACGAAGTATTTATTTTCGTGATCCGGGCGATCATCTTGTAGAACTGGCTACTCCCGGAATCTGGAAAGGGCTTGAGTAGGTGATGCCGGAAGTCCCGGGACAATTTTTATCGTAGTGGTATTTTCAGATCAATAGCCAGCCAGTTGGGTTGGAATTGTTTTAAAATTTTGATTGTAAGTGTATTGTTGTGTTTGGAGTTTTTTGGAATTGGTCAAAAGCAATGAAGGGTGGTATATTCGGGAGTCGAGTTCGAGATATGTTTTAACAAATTCGCATCTTGGATTTCGAGACGAATTTGGCTATACTTGACATGGAAAACGTTATATGATGCCCGTTGAGAAATACTTTATTTTGAACTTACCAAAGGTTAATTCAAGAAGTATTACAAGCAAATCCAATGGGGGAATTTGAAAAATTATTGCTCAAGTTACTTTCCGGAACTTCTGACAATAATTTTAGTTTAGAGGAATTACGCCTGCTTTTGCTGAACCTTGGCTTTGCAGAAAGAGTGACAGCTGGAAGTCACAGGATTTTTTACAAAGATGGAGTTGCAGAATTAGTTAATATACAGCCTTTGGGGAATAAGGCTAAACCGTATCAGGTAAAGCAGATTAGAGGAATTGTATCAAAGTATAAACTGGCAAAGTTATGAATACCAGATATGAGCTTATCATGTATTGGAGCAATGAGGATAACGCATTCGTCGTAGAAGCTCCTGAATTGCCGGGTTGTATGGCAGATGGTTCCACTCAGACTGAGGCTTTGGTGAATATACAGTTGGTGATAGAAAAATGGATACAAACTGCGAAAGAACTGGGAAGAGAGATTCCGGAGCCCAAAGGCAGATTGTTATATGCCTGATTTGTGGTTGATATTTGGAGTTGACCGAATTGTATTTTCTTCTAAACTGCTCCAGCGACCCGCTCCGTTCATTGCAATGTCGAAAACAACACAAAGCTACGTTAGCTGCTCAGGCGCCAGTTGTGATTTGCTTTCAAACCGGGGCGACGGTCGCTTCGTTCATTGCAATGTCGAGAACAACTATGGTAGAGCCTACACCTCCCGGAAACCAGTTGTGATTTGCTTTCAAACCGGGGTGACGGTTCGCTCCGTTCATTGCAATGTCGAGAACAACTGGCGAGTGATAATTTTGAAAACCGTACAGGTTGTGATTTGCTTTCAAACCGCGGCGGCGGCCCGCTCCGTTCATTGCAATGTCGAAAACAACTGTGTCATAGTCTTATACTATTGGGATGCCGTTGTGATTTGCTTTCAAACCGGGGCGACGGTTCGCTCCGTTCATTGCAATGTCGAAAACAACGATAGGTAACATATCATTGTTTGAACAAGAGTTGTGATTTGCTTTCAAACCGCGGCGGCGGCCCGCTCCGTTCATTGCAATGTCGAAAACAACGGTCTGTTTGGCGCTGAAACTCCGATCTTAGTTGTGATTTGCTTTCAAAATCCGTTCATTGCAATGTCGAAAACAACAGACAGATCGACACAAACCAAGTGTGTTCGTTGTGATTTGCTTTCAAAATCCGTTCATTGCAATGTCGAAAACAACGTTTCTTTACCGCAACCTCTTCACTTGGTAGTTGTGATTTGCTTTCAAAATCCGTTCATTGCAATGTCGAAAACAACCCAAGCTGGTGGTGTGCACAGGACGCTATTGTTGTGATTTGCTTTCAAAATCCGTTCATTGCAATGTCGAAAACAACAGATCGAAGTGGATATGTAGCGCCTACCTGGTTGTGATTTGCTTTCAAAATCCGTTCATTGCAATGTCGAAAACAACTGTGTATCAAGGTTTCGGATTCTCTTTCGCGTTGTGATTTGCTTTCAAACTCCGTTCATTGCAATGTCGAAAACAACTTAATCCTTTAACATCAATTTTATCAATATGTTGTGATTTGCTTTCAAAATCCGTTCATTGCAATGTCGAAAACAACCGTAGTCCGCGTAGTACCCGTAAAACTCGGGTTGTGATTTGCTTTCAAAATCCGTTCATTGCAATGTCGAAAACAACATACTTGTGTGCATTTTGCTGTAAATCAGTGTGTTGTTTGTGTTTTTGGCCAAATAAAAAATCGGAATGTCCAGACTGGCTTCCGATTTTTTTCGTTCTTTTTTCAATCCTGATCTAAAACAATTCCAGCTGTTGAGGTACGTTGGGGCGGTCTTTTACTTTTCTGGCTTGAAATAATTCCATCATGCCGAATTGTTTGTCAGTGATTGTTAAAATTCCTATTTCTCCTTTTTCGGGCAAAAAACCTTTTACCCGCTTAATGTGTACTTCGGCATTTTCCCGGCTGGAACAATGCCGGAGATAAATTGAAAACTGAAACATCGCGAAGCCATCTTTGAGCAACTCCTTCCGGAATTGTGCATGGGCTCTTTTCTCCTTTTTTGTTTCAGTGGGCAGGTCAAAAAGTACGAGTATCCACAAGATCCTATATTCGTTTAAACGCATGATAAAGATGAATAATGCTGGTAAGAAGCGATGTCAGCAGGAAATGATGGGGTAGCTTATCTTTCGCTGGGAGCCCTCGTAACATTTCACAAGCGAAGCGGTGGTACGCTGCAAACCTACCATTAGAGGACTGGTCTGGTTGTCGATGATGATGTCATGGGACGCAATACTCATCAGTTTGGATTTAATCGAAGTAGACAGTTCCAGGAAATTCTCGCCTCTATCCACGATGTCGAGTACGATCAGGTCTACGAACGGGCGGTAGGGCTCCATAATATCATCAGCCAGGCAATAGGCATTGTATTGGTTGTGATGATGTATACCAAGCGTGGGGAGTAAGCCGGACGAAACCAGTCCTCGTGCTACGATTGCACGAAGAATTGCATAGCCATAGTTGAGCAGATTATTGGGTGGATTTCCTTCTCTTCCTCTGAAAAATTCAACTTTCTTTGGAAAAACGTTTTTCCAATAATAGGCCGCGGCACGTCCTT
>DASYHR010000374.1:0-10268 GCA_035998385.1 Dyadobacter sp.
TATGGCAATTTTTAACATAACAAGTCGTGATAAGTCCAATTGTACACCTGTAAAAGGGGCTTTAATCTTGAATGATCAAACAGTGCAAATCAGCCGTTCATCTCCGCAGTTCATACGCCACTCCCACATTTTCAATAAAAAATCTACAAATACCGTTCCCAAAAGAAGACGGTTAGTTAGGAAACGAAAAATACTGGGTTTTTATTTAAAAGTCGGGAAAGAAATTATTTTAAGGTATTGATATACAGATTGGTAGGGTGTTGGTGGTTACAAATGAGTGGGGCGTTTGAGGAAGGTGGGGATGAAGGAGTTGATGTAAGCAACCGAATCACACTGCTACCTCGCTATCAGTTAAAATTCAAAACAAAAAAAGGCCGAGCATCAGCTCAGCCTTTCGTGACCTCGACGGGAATCGAATGGCACCGGCCGCCCGGCCATATCCAGAGTTTAGAAAATTCCTATCGCGCGGCGACGATTCTATTCGTTGAACTACACAACTCATATTTTTTGATCCATAGGGGAGCCGCCCACCTGTTTTAAGATCACTCAGCTCAAGGCGCTTACGACACTACTATCGCGAGGCGAAAATTAACTGCGTTTTACTGCGCATCACAAAAACAAATAAGCCAGGCAAATGCCTGGCTTTAGTGACCGCGACGGGAATCGAACCCATATCTAGAGTTTAGGAAACTCCTATTCTATCCGTTGAACTACGCAGTCTATTAACTTCTTAATTTCCCCTGTGACCACGACGAGAATCGAAGGTGAATGCACCCCCAGCCATATCTAGAGTTTAGGCCGGTGTCGCGTACGACACTCCTATTCTATCCGTTGAACTACGAAGTCTATTAACTTCTTAATTTCCCCTGTGACCACGACGAGAATCGAAGGTGAATGCACCCCAGCCATATCTAGAGTTTAGGCCGGGGTCGCGTACGACACTCCTATTCTCTCCGTTGAACTACGCAGTCGCTTGCTTTGGGCCGATGGCTATGCCTCATGCCCTCTGCTCTTTTTTCCGGGGTGCAAAAATGCGAAATAAGCGCTTAAATTACAAACGCTTATTCTTCTACATTTTCAACGGGTGTATAACCCAGATCCAGCCAGTTGGGGTAGATCACAAAATGTTTCGCTTTCACCAATCTGAAAATCGCATCACGCAACTCTTCGATGTTCTCTTTTTTCTCAGCAGATACGAATACTACATTTTCACCTTTATCGGCTATATAGCTTCTTTTCAGCTGTTCCAACACCTCTTCCGACGACAATGCAGGCTGCTCTTCTTCTTCCATTTCTTCATCATTGAAGGATGGTTTGTAAAGGTCAATCTTATTAAATACCAGAATTGTCGGCTTGTCTGCTGCACCTATTTCTACCAATGTCCTGTTTACTACATCTAAATGCTCTTCAAACCCCGTATGTGAAATATCCACAACGTGCATCAGTATATCCGCCTCACGTACTTCATCCAATGTAGATTTGAAGGATTCGATCAGCGTTGTAGGCAACTTGCGTATAAATCCAACAGTATCAGTCAGCAAAAACGGAATGTTTTCCATGTTCACTTTACGCACCGTAGCATCTACTGTTGCAAAAAGTTTGTTTTCTGCGAATACATCTGCTTTCGACAAACTGCGCATCAGGGTCGATTTACCAACGTTGGTATAACCCACAATCGCCACACGTACGAGGCGGTCGCGTTCTTTTCTCCGGGTCGTACTTTGCCGGTCTACTTTTTCCAGTTTTTCTTTCAGGAAAGCAATCCGATCTTTTACAATACGTCTATCCGTTTCAAGTTCCGTTTCCCCCGGTCCGCGCATCCCCACTCCCGCACCAGACTGGCGGCTAAGGTGAGTCCACAGACGGGTTAGTCGCGGGTACATGTATTGGTATTGTGCAAGCTCCACCTGCAACTTCGACTGAGCCGTTTGTGCACGCATCGCAAATATGTCCAGGATCAATAAACTCCTGTCAATCACCTTGATATCCTTAAATACTGCTTCCAGGTTACGTACCTGTGAGGGTGTAAGATCATCATCATAAATGATCATATCCACCGGATTGGCCGTTACAAAAATGAGGATCTCTTCCAGTTTCCCTTTTCCTGTGTAGGTTTTTATGTCGGCACGCTCCAGGTTCTGTGTGAAAGTTTTTACCGTTTTCACCTCCAGTGTGCTTGCCAGAAAGGCGAGCTCGTCCAGATATTCCTGGGTTTTGGTAGCGGTCTGTTTCTGCGTACTTACAGCCACCAACACCGCCGTTTCTTTTTCGACTGCGGTCGAATACAACTTCTTCTTTTCAATCATGCACTAGTCTTTATATAATTCTAAACGGCAGTACATCTGCCATTTCTCGTCTCAAAGTGTAGATTGGCAACGGTTTAAAGTCACCAAAAGTTCATAACCCTTTGTGGTGAAGGTACATTTTCCATTTTTATAAATCCACTATTTTGTTTGAATAATTAAATACCTCTTTATTACCTTTGCCAAAATTCTGAGCAATCATGTTGATTCTTTGCACCGGTCATCTCTAACTGACCACCTTCTTTTTCTCCGTATACTGGGGCTTTTCCAAAATGACAGTCCTTACACTGTCTGTTAACAATTACACATCAAAGCAATTCGATAATGAAAAAGTGGTTTCAGCTACTTCGGCAGGCACTTGGTGGTTCCGAAGAGAGTTTTACCCAGGGCAGTATCAACCGCGCGATATTCCTGCTGTCCGTTCCGATGATCCTCGAAATGATCATGGAATCCCTGTTTGCGGTTGTTGATATCTTTTTTGTCTCTAAAGTCAGTATTGAAGCCGTTGCTACAGTCGGCTTGACCGAGTCGGTAGTGACGCTCGTCTATTCGGTAGCGATCGGATTGAGTACGGCAGCTACTGCCACGATCGCAAGGCGTATCGGAGAAAACAATGTCGCTCAGGCCCGACGGGCTATCGGTCAGGTGATATTGCTTTCGCTGGCCATCTCTATTGTCATAGCGATTTTAGGATCGGTCTTCGCGGGAGATATACTGAGCGCGATGGGCGCTGACCCGAAGGTGGTAGAAATCGGTACTACGTTTGCCAGAATACAGTTTATCAGTAGTCCGGTGGTGGTATTGCTTTACTCACTCAGCGGCGCTTTACGTGGTGCGGGCGCAGCCGCTACTGCCATGCGTTCCCTCATGATCGCCAACGGTTTCAATATGCTGCTGGGGCCTATGCTGATATTTGGCGTTGGCCCTTTTCCGGAACTGGGTGTTACTGGTGCTGCCATTGCCACTGCGATTGGTCGTACAATTGGTGTAGGTTATCAGCTTTACTCATTGATCAAAGCAAACAAAATACTTAAACTGATATGGGCTGATCTGCGTCCGCATCGTGAAACGATTAAAACGATTGTGGAGGTAGCGACAGGAGGAACAGTACAGTTTTTGATTTCCTCAGCCAGCTGGATTTTCCTGACCCGGATTCTGGCTGAATTCGGAAGTGATGTGGTAGCAGGTTATACGATTGCAATTCGGGTGATTATGTTCACACTACTGCCGGCGTGGGGACTTGCCAACGCCGCTGCAACCCTGGTGGGGCAAAACTTGGGAGCCAATCAACCCGACAGAGCTGAAACTTCGGTATGGCGATGTGCGCTTTTCAATCTTGTTTTTCTCGTTGGATTGTCCATTCTGATGTCGATCTGGGCAGAAACCATCATTGGCTGGTTCACTACCGACGCAGCTGCAATTGCAACCGGTAAACTGGCCTTACGCATTCTGTGTCTGGGTTTTGGTTTTTATGCGTATACCATGGTGGTAATACAATCGCTGAACGGAGCCGGGGATACCAAAACCCCGACCGTCCTGAACCTGCTGTGTTTTTGGTTATTCCAGATACCCCTGGCTTATTTACTCGCCGTGGTCTGGAACATGGGACCGTTGGGTGTGTTCATTGCCGTTCCGGCAGCTGAGGCTTTGCTGGCTGTTTTGGGTATCTGGCGGTTCCGGTTGGGACATTGGAAATCTGTCAAAGTATAATATAAACCAGAACCTCTCTCGTTATGAGATTGGTTCTGATTAACTCAACGTATCGAAATGAATAAAACTTTACGAACGATCTGTATTGTAGCCGTTTCCTTTTTGGCGTACCATATATTGTTTCAATACTTCGGAGAAATCAAGTCTGAGCTGGATAGCGTCACACGGTTTGGCCTGCTTAGCTATTGTATCACATACCTGCTAATCGGTATACCTATTTTTATCGGCACCTATTTCCTGAAAACAAAAGCCGGGATTTTGTCGGAGCTGGGATTGTCAGGACATGCAGGCAATGCTATTTTAGTTGCGCTGTTATTCAGTTTACCCATGTTTTTAGGAGGCATTTTATTTTTCAATTTTAATCCCAATCAGGAAATTCAGCAACTGATCGCCGGCACATTTGTAGCGGGTTTTGTGGAAGAGCTGTACTTTCGCGGCTTTCTTTTCGGCCTGCTTTTCAAACATAGCCGGCTTGGTTTTATTCCTTCTATCGTGTTCGGAGCACTTATTTTTGCATCCGGACATTTATACCAAAGCCAGGATATAGGCGAACTGGTTGGGATTTTTATGGTGACTTTTAGCGGAGCATGTCTTTTTGCGTGGTTGTATACCGAATGGAATTACAATTTGTGGGTACCTGTTTTCCTGCATTCGCAGATGAACCTGAGCTGGGCGCTTTTTGAAATGGACCGTAGCGCCCTGGGTAATGTTCCCGCAAATGTGTTCAGAGGTTGCACGATCGCGCTCACTATTGTGTTTACTATCCTATACAAGCGCCGCACACATCAGAAACCAACTATAAACCGACATACAATATTCATCAAAAATGAGAATGATGTTTTTGTTAAAACTGAACATCAGGATTGATTTACAAACTTTTACCATTTATGAAGATTGAACAAATATATACGGGTTGTCTGGCTCAGGGAGCTTACTTTATAGTCTCCAACGGCGAAGCAGCAGTGATTGATCCCTTGCGCGAAGTGCATCCGTATATACAGAAAGCCGAAAAAAAAGGAGCAAAGATCAAGTATGTTTTTGAAACTCATTTTCATGCTGATTTTGTATCCGGACATATTGACCTTGCAGAGAAAACAGGTGCCACTATCGTTTATGGATCCGGCGCTCAGACAGGATTTAAAGCGCATATCGCCACAGACGGAGAGGTTTTTCATGTAGGAGATATTACGATTAAAGCAATTCACACACCTGGTCATACACTCGAGTCGACCAGCTATTTATTATTGGACGAAACGGCAAAACCGATCGCTCTTTTCAGCGGTGATACGCTGTTTATAGGTGATGTAGGCCGGCCTGATCTGGCTCAGAAAGGCGATCTGACGATGGATGATCTGGCTGGTATGTTGTATGACAGTCTGCGTACAAAAATTATGACCTTGCCCGATGACGTAATTGTTTATCCGGCTCATGGCGCAGGATCTGCCTGCGGGAAGAATATGAGTAAAGAAACTTCGGATACACTCGGCAATCAGAAATTATTCAACTACGCGCTGAGGGCTGACATGACGAAGGAGGAATTTGTGAGCGAAGTTACCGACGGACTCACAGAACCGCCTCAGTATTTCCCTGAGAATGTGCGGATGAATAAAGAAGGATATGAAAGTATTGATGACGTAATTGAACGTGGCGATCAGGCTTTGTCGCCCGAGGCATTTGAAGCAAAAGCAAACAATACCGGAGCGCTCGTGTTGGATACCCGCAAGGCTGCAGCGTTTGCAGAAGGGTTTATACCAAACTCCATCAATATCGGTATTGATGGCGGATTTGCTCCCTGGGTAGGTGCACTGGTTCCTGATCTGAAACAGCAAATTCTGATTGTAGCAGAGCCCGGAAGAGAAGAAGAAGTGGTTACCAGACTTGCCCGTGTAGGTTATGATTTTGCGATCGGCTATCTCAACGGTGGTTTTGATGCCTGGAAAAAGGCAGGAAAAGAAATGGATTCTATCATTTCTATCTCTGCGGAAGAGTTTGCTGAGCATTACAAAACAGGAAACATACAGGTGATCGATGTGAGAAAACCCGATGAATTTGAATCAGGGCATATCAAAGACGCCGAAAACCTCCCGCTGGACAATCTCAATGATCTGATGGATGAATTTCCGAAAGATGAAATGCTTTACATCCATTGTGCAGGTGGTTACCGGTCAATGGTGGCAGCTTCCATTTTGAAATCAAGGGGTTTTGAAGATATCGTGAATATTGAAGGCGGATACGGAGAGGTTGCCAAAACTGATGTACCGCTGGTTTCCTGAAGAAATTAAAACGAATTCAAAATGGATTTCATTGAACTCTTACGTAAACCCTGGCCCTGGTATGCGGCAGGGCCGCTGATCGGACTTACAGTTCCCGTATTGCTCCTGTTGGGCAACAAATCATTCGGGATATCCTCTTCCTTGCGACATATATGCGCAGCAGTGATTCCTGCGAATATTCCTTTTTTTCAATATGATTGGAAAAAAGGAATCTGGAATCTGTTCTTTGTGGGAGGCATTACGATCGGAGGATTTGTTGCTACTTTCTGGCTTTCCAATCCCGACCAGATCGTTATTTCGACAGCAACTCAGCAAGCACTGGCAGAGCTGGGAGTTACAGATTTCAAAGGATTGATGCCTGCAGACATTTTTTCAGTTGCCAATATATTCTCCGCGAAGGGATTCATATTTATGATACTCGGCGGTTTTCTGGTTGGATTCGGGACACGTTATGCAGGTGGTTGTACATCCGGCCACGCGATTATGGGGTTATCCAATTTACAATGGCCTTCCCTGGTGGCAACCATCAGTTTTATGATAGGCGGATTCGCCTGTACACATTTACTTTTCCCCGTTTTATTTCAACTCATTAAATAGTTAGTCATGAAAAGCATGTATTCAGAACCTGGCAGTCTTACAAAAAGCAGTCAGGAAGACTTTGACGGAATGAATCAGCAGGAGAATCCGGAGAGCATCTTTTCCAATATCAAATACCTGATCGTAGGTGTATTGTTCGGTATTGTATTTGTGAAGGCTGAAATCGTTTCCTGGTTTCGTATTCAGGAAATGTTTCGTTTTGACTCCTTTCACATGTACGGCGTAATCGGCTCCGCAGTGTTTGTAGGACTAATCTCCGTACAATTAATCAAACAATTCAAGGTCAATACCATGGATGGAGAAGCGGTCAGTATTCCCGGTAAAACATTCAACAAGGGACAAATCTATGGCGGACTGCTGTTTGGCATCGGTTGGGCAATCACGGGTGCTTGTCCCGGACCGCTTTTCGCTCAGATCGGAAGTGGATTCTTGGCGATTATTGTAACGCTAATGAGTGCAATTGTAGGAACCTGGACTTACGGACTACTCAGATCCAGGCTCCCGCATTGATTACGACTTCTTAGCTACCAGGTAAAGCTGTTCGTCTCCCAACTGAAACGGATCCGCCTCCAGATTCGCGAACGTAGCCGTTACCTCAAAACCGGCCTTTGCAAGCATAGCGCAAAGCTCGGAAAGTGAGTAAATGTACTGCCTCACTTCGTAGGTCTTCTTTTCACCGCCTGAGATAAAAGTTTGTTCTGCTTCGATGTAGCCACCTTCTGCATTGTATTCATTTTGAGCCAGGTAGTAGATATCTCCCTGTACGGGCATCCAGTTTCTGGTTTGAAAATGAGGCAAAATACTTTCAGCAATATGCTCTGTATGAATAGAAAAATAACCTCCCGGCAAAAGTAACTCCGCCACTTGTTGAATGAGTCGCTGCATATCTCCACGTGGGAAAAAGCTGAAGCTATTGCCAAAACAGTATACAGAATTGAACTGTCTCGTGCCAAAATCATGATCCAGCACATCATCACAAATCACCTCAATCGGCAATTTCTCTTTCCTTGCCACCGCGCTTAACTCGTCACAATATTCGGATGAAATATCGATACAGGTGACATCAATACCCGCCGTTGCCAGCGGAATAGCATGCCGACCGTAGCCAGAAAGCAGATCAAGTACTTTCTGATCTTCATGCATTTCAAGTACGTCTCTGAGAAAATCGACTTCGTATTCGGTATACTCTTCGTCCTGATGAAGTTTCCAGGCACGCTGGGGTAATCCTTTGAAATAATTATGGTACCAGGCCAATGTTGTTGCTGATTAAATGAAGGGCAAAAGTAATGAGAAATGGGAAGATGACAGGATTTCACAAGTTGGAAAGTAGAGATCCGGCTTGCATTTACGGCGAGATACTGACGACGACAGGAAAAATAATATGGCGTCTCAATAACTCATAATTGCAAGCGAAGTCGTTTTTTGATTTGCGAGACGATGAATTGATACACTATTGAAGCGATTTAGGCATTAAGATCACGGCTGGCGCCGGTATCAGGAAACGGAGGTTTATTGAGAACACAGGGCTAAACGACTCAAACGTACACTTTCCCCCGCGAGTTGCTCAAAAGGTTTTATTCATACCTGAATGCAGCTACAATCAATTCTCAGCACTTACAACTTCCCGGTTAAATCAGCTGAGCAAGAGGAAAAGTTCATAAAATTGATTTCATTGAGCAACGATCTATATCAACCTTTGACATGGAAGCAATTTTGAATCTTTTTAAGGGCTAAGAATTGTTTATTTGCCAATAACTCTACATCAAAATTGATTTTACGCGAGTCATGGGGAAAATTGTACATTTGAGTAATTGAGCCCAAGGTTGGGCTGACGTTCCCTGATTTCCCCCACTTCGGCAAGCCTTAAACCATAAGCAGCAACCGTATGACCAACCAAACTCACAATTGCACACATGACGAGCAAACTAAAAGTAATATTGAAAAATATGGCTTGACAGTTATTATTCTTGAAGCAACAGA
Source organism: Dyadobacter sp. (assembly GCA_035998385.1). Classification (GTDB taxonomy): domain Bacteria; phylum Bacteroidota; class Bacteroidia; order Cytophagales; family Spirosomataceae; genus Dyadobacter. The sequence goes on from DASYHR010000374.1 coordinate 8,864, forward strand.
ATATCTGCCAGCGTTTGCATATTCAATCGGACTTTGGAAGACTTTTAAACATCCTGAAATTATTTGTTTCGGACTTACGATAAAGAATTTACATGCACTTATCAATGACGTTGCCGAACTTGTAAAGCAAGGACAAATAATAACCACTAATATAAACTATGACGACTTTTTCGACAATTCTGACACGCAATTTGTAAATGTTGACCCAAGTTATTTCAGTCATTATTTTGGAACAGCTATTAATTACTATGACTCTGACCAATTTCCGGCATTGCAATTTGTTTGGACGGACAGAAACAATAGATTTCCATGGGACAATGACTTTGAAGAAGAATTTAAATATCGGCAACCGCTGCTTGACAGAAATCTAGATTTCAAGTTTAGAGAAGCGAAAAACTTAGGCATATTTACAACCAAACAATGGTTAGAACTCAACAGACCGATTCTTCGTGTGGTTCATGACGAAGACGGAGATTGGCAATTTTTGACAGGCGACCAAATGCCAGACGATGTTAAACTTGTTGCGTTAGAAGAAATGACTTTAAGGGACAAAACTTTAAATGAAATTTTTGACCTTGACTATGGCGAGGCAGCAGAAAGAGAATTTGTCGGTGCAGAGTGGACAAGGATTGCAACACAAGACGATAAGGAATAACGGCTGCTGCGTACATGGGTTTTGTATTATGGTGGGCTGACGAACAAAGGCTTATCTTTAGTTTTTCAATTTGGCTTGTGGTTATGGGCTGAGCTGACGTTCCCTGATTTCTCCCACTTCGGCAAGCCATCGACCGTAAACCGCCATGCTATCAGACAAGTAGCGATACCTAATAAGTGACAGGTTCTAGTTTGAGTCTTCACTTCTTTTGTACAAAACCAAGAATTTTCCCAAAACTCCACTTCCCCTCTTGTTCTGTGTTTAATCACTTAACATAAAAAGGGTTATGAAACCCAAGCCAATTAGTAAACCAAATGTTTTATGGAAAGCCTTTCCACAAAACATAACCTCAATTATTCTTCCTGAGAGATTTAATCTCAATTGGACCTCCGGCTAACATTGATAAATTCTGAATGTCAAAGTTAACCGGACATCTTTTTTTAAGATTCCCCGAAATGGTATAGTTCCAGCTCGTTTGATCCGTGTTTGTTTCCCAAGTGCTATCAACATCACAAGCCCAGCCGTAAGTCAAGCCTCCATTTGTATCAACTTTATTAATAGCAAAATAGCCATTGCCAGTATGTCTCGCTTCCAGATTTTCAATATTGAGGATTGTGGAGCCATCACACCCACAATCCATATCGATTTTATCCTTCTTGCATGAAGATGAAAAAACAAATAGAAAAAGGAAGAAGAATGGAGCCTTATTAATGAAACGCATATATGGCGGAGTTTTATAATTCCTATACA
>DASYHR010000748.1:0-2569 GCA_035998385.1 Dyadobacter sp.
TTTGCAAGGTGATGTTGAACCACTCAGCAGCTGCCCAGTTGCTGGCAGCACCTGTGCCATCAACCTGGAAATCCGTTGTCTTTTTAACGGTTAGGGCCGAATCTGTTGACGTCGATTGGGCCTTCGAGAGTATATTGGCCAACCCGGTTGTCAGCATCAGTATTGTTATAAATATTCTATACATGGTGGTTTCTGTAACATTTTCTTCCGGCGCTCTCAATTTCCAGATGTTTTCAGAATTTAGCAAATCGCATGAGCAATTGCCCTGGCATCACATTAAAATATCCGTTTTCGCAAAACTGTATGAGTAATGATGTTGTCATTGTGACTTTCGTAGAAATTAGTTTATTATTCCTGGTTAGGAATGCAGCACCGGATCTCCTGATATTATCTGATTTTTACTGATGAATTCTAAGAATGACAACGTTACGCAAAGTATCACGCAGGTCATCGCGGCCTCTTCCCTGGGTACACTCATCGAGTGGTATGATTTCTACATTTTCGGTAGCCTCGCTGTTATCATCGGACAGCAGCTTTTTCCAAGTGATGCCGGTGCTTCAGCCTTAATCAACACCCTTGCTATATTTGCTGCAGGTTTTATTGTACGCCCTTTCGGTGCACTGGTTTTTGGCCGCCTGGGTGATCTGATCGGTCGCAAGTATACATTCCTGCTCACCCTGGTGCTTATGGGCGGATCCACATTTCTGATTGGTTTGATCCCGTCTTATGAAACAATCGGCTACGCCGCACCCATTTTGGTTCTTATTCTCAGACTCGTACAAGGGCTTGCGTTGGGCGGCGAATATGGTGGTGCTGCGACTTACGTAGCTGAACATGCTCCGGTAGGCAGACGAGGCTTTTTTACCAGCTGGATACAAACCACAGCCACACTGGGTCTTTTTTTATCACTCGGAATAATTGTACTGACTAAAAATATAATCGGTGCTGATCAGTTTGCTGATTGGGGCTGGCGTATACCATTTTTGCTATCTATTCTGCTGGTGGGTGTTTCCATTTACATCAGGATGAAAATGCATGAGTCGCCCGTTTTTACCAAGTTGAAGGCTGAGGGGAAGGTTTCTGCAAACCCATTAAAAGAAAGTTTTCAGAAGAAAGCCAATTTCAAAATGGTTTTGCTGGCGTTATTCGGAGCAACCATGGGGCAGGGGGTAATCTGGTATACGGGTCAGTTTTATGCGCAGTCATTTTTGGAAAATACCTGTAAGCTCGATTTTAATGAATCCCGCTATATATTGCTTTGGGCCATTGCATTGGCAACTCCGTTTTTTGTGATCTTCGGCTCCTGGAGCGACAAGGTCGGAAGGAAGTGGATCATGCTGACGGGTATGCTGCTCGGAATCTTGTTTTACCGACCTATTTATCAATATTTTCTGGACGCCACAAATGTCAAAGAAATGCAGCAAACCCAGCTTGGAGAAACGTCAGAAGCCGTGGTAAAAACGAGCATGATCAATGAAGGAAAAGATTCGCTGATCACGGCGACTACACACAAGACACTGCTAAATGGGATGACTTTCAACGAAATTGAAACCAGAACAGTCCCGGATGATGTGCTGGTACCTGTTGAAACAAAAACAACTATTGCAGACGTGACGCTACCGTCGAATACCTATTTCATCGTTATCCTGCTTGTTTTCTTTCAGATACTGCTGGTCACCATGGTGTATGGTCCTATCGCGGCGTTTTTAGTAGAATTATTCCCGACTCAGATCCGATACACATCCATGTCGCTTCCGTACCATATCGGAAATGGTGTGTTTGGAGGACTTGTACCTTTTATTGCTACATTGATTGCGTCTTATCCCGGCTCGACACCACTTTCAGGTCTGTGGTATCCTATTGGGGTAGCAGCATTGTCATTCATAATCGGTGCGGTTTATATCAATAACAAGGGCGATGAAAATGTAATGGATTAATAAAATATCTCAAAATATGAACGCATTAAAAAAAATACTCGGCGCTGTCTGGATCGTGCTTGGGCCTGTTATTATCCTGTTTCTGATCTATCAGGCTATTGAAAAAGTAGCGGCATCGACCTCCGGGATAGACCGTATGAACACATCACTTCAATGGGGCATCATTATCCTGATTTTCATACCAATTTGTGCAGGGCTGGTGATTTTCGGTCTATACAGTTTCAAAGGCGAATACGACCGATTGCCCAAAAGCTCGGATGACTTGAAATAGAGGACCGCAGCATCGTCCCGCTTGAATTATTGGAATGGCAAATAAACCGCAGATGTAGCCTGGATATATCTGCGGTTTATTTTTTTTGTAAAACTATTTAATTGGTGTAAACGAGGCGCGTCATCACTTTCGTTTCGTTCGCTATTTTGGGAATCAGAGCGAAATAGGTGGTTTTCCAGTCACAGTGACCGAGCATACTGCTGAAAAACGGGAGAAAAATACTTCAGGAGATGTAACTTTCAGAATAGTTTTTATTTTTGAGTATCATCAAATGAGAAACCATGAAAGAGGACGTATTTATTTTGGCAGCAGCACGAACGCCAATTGGTAGCTTTGGCGGAAGCTTAGCTAATATCCACGC
>DASYHR010000755.1:0-2273 GCA_035998385.1 Dyadobacter sp.
AAGGTCCTCTGTCGTTTACGCGTACAATCACTTTCTTGTCGTTGTCAAGATTCGTGATTTCAAGCATGGTATTGAAAGGGTAGGTCCGGTGCGCGGCAGACAACTCGTTACTTTTGTGGATTTCTCCAAAAGAGGTTTTTCTGCCATGAAAGCGGGTGGAGTAATAAGATGCTCTCCCTTTTTCTGTTTTACCAAGTGCGACCTGTGAAAAAGCGTCAGGCTGCCAGGCAAAGGCTAAAAGTATGATAATCAGGATCCGATGATAACTCATATTTGAGGGTTTAGATGAAACATCAGTAAGACTTTCAGAGCCTTACTTTCTATTTTGATTTCCTCTTAAAAAATCGAAATAATATCACAGATTTTTCAAATGTAATAGATAAAACGGACAATATCACAATTTTAGCATATCGCGCAGGGCGGAATCGTACTTATCAGGATGAGCGAAAACCGATAACGGTACTAATATATTTCTGTTGTTTTGTTCGCAGCAATAAACTTTCTATTTTAGCGTTTGAAAACCTATTTAAAACTTAAAATAGTGGAAGACAGAGAGCAAATCTACTCCAAAAGGGTCAGAGCGGGAAAACGGACTTATTTCTTTGATGTTCGCTCTACGCGATCCAACGATTATTATCTAACGATCACAGAGAGTCGTCGTCACCCTCAAGGCGAGGGATTCACCTACGAGAAACACAAGATGTTCTTGTACAAAGAAGATTTCGATAAGTTTGCAGAAGCATTGAAAGAGGCAGTTGATCACGTAAAAACGGAGTTGATGCCCGAAGTTGACTTTTCGCAATTCGAAGCAAAGGCCGAGGAGGCTGATGTAATCGGAGAGTCGGATCTTAAGTGGGACTAAAAATTTACTTTTCCTGAAAGAAGCCTTCGGAATCTATTGCGAAGGCTTTTGGTTTTTCTCTTCACTAAATAGTAATTTCGTGCAAATTATTATTTGGCTGTCGGGCAGTGCATTTTTGAAATAGTGCGAAATCCTGTCCGCTTTAACTGCATATCTTTTATACAATGAGTCTTCAATGTGGGATTGTTGGATTGCCTAACGTAGGTAAATCCACACTTTTTAATGCTATTTCTACCGGTAAAGCCGAAGCAGCCAATTATCCTTTCTGTACAATTGAGCCTAATGTAGGCGTTGTTACCGTTCCCGACGAGCGTATTGATATTCTGATCGGACTGGTAAATCCTCAAAAAACGATTCCCACCATTATGGAATTTGTAGATATCGCGGGTTTGGTGAAAGGTGCAAGTCAGGGTGCCGGTTTGGGTAATAAATTTCTTGCTAACATTCGTGAAGTGGATGCAATTGTACACGTTGTACGTTGTTTTCAGGACGAGAACGTAGTGCACGTAGAAGGTCGCGTGGATCCTGTTTTTGATAAAGAAATTATTGACATCGAGCTTCAGTTGAAAGATCTGGAATCTGTTGATAAAAAGATACAAAAAACTGAAAAAGGAGCCAGAGCCGGTGATGCGAAAGCAAAAGTCGAATTGGAATGGCTGAAGAAATATAAGGAAACGCTGGAAGCAGGTAAAAATGCAAGAAGCCTCGAGATTGATCCTGAATTGAAGGAATCAGTAATCGGCGATTTGCAATTGCTTACTGTGAAGCCCGTTTTGTACGTCGCAAACGTAGACGAGGAGTCGATGCTTACGGGCAATGAGTATTCGGAGAAATTGCGTGAAGCGGTGAAACACGAGGGTGCAGAAGTGATTGTGCTTTGCGCAGCGATCGAATCTCAGATCTCAGAAATCGAAGATCCTGAAGAGCACGAAATGTTCCTGGGTGAATACGGTTTGAAAGAATCCGGTTTAAGCAAGTTGATCAAAGCTTCTTACGCACTTTTGAACCTGATCACGTATTTCACAGCTGGTGTGAAGGAGGTAAGAGCCTGGACGATCGTAAAAGGCTGGAAGGCTCCTCAGGCAGCAGGTGTAATCCACAGTGACTTTGAAAAAGGCTTTATCCGTGCAGAGGTAATCAAAGTTGCTGATTACGAAAAATACAAAACAGAAGCAGCGGTGAAGGAAGTTGGGAAAATGGCTGTGGAAGGAAAAGAATACGTTGTGCAGGATGGTGATATCATGCACTTTAGATTTAATGTTTAGAGTTAATCACTCTTTTTAGATAGCAGAAGCCCGGATTTATCCGGGCTTCTGTCGTTTTATCTGCGTCTGTTCCATTCCACTGTCCGGTAACCGATCAAAAGATCAGATCTTCCTGCTTGCGGACGGTAATATACGAGGATGTCGTA
>DASYHR010000758.1:0-1845 GCA_035998385.1 Dyadobacter sp.
GAATTGAATGTAGTTTTGCCTGATGAGCTGATCATTGTTCATATGAACGAGCCTGAGCTGGATTGCCATTCTGAGCATTTTCCTGTTCGCAGCTATTCGCTAAAAACGGAAGGCAAACTTCCTCTGGCCGAAGCCAGAAATAAGGCGGCTGAAAAAGCAAATTATTCGAATTTGGTTTTCATTGACGTGGATTGTATTCCGGCGAAAGACCTGCTATTCCTGTACAACTATGCCATGGAAGCGAGTGATAAGTTGTTTGCAGGGCACGTGCGTTATCTGCGCGAGGAAGCGCTCGAACATCCCGATTTTTTCGCGGAACTGGATTCATTGAGCGCACCGGACCCGGTAAGGAGTCAGCTTACGGAGCTGTCTTACTCGTTATTCTGGTCGTTAAACTTTGGATGCAGCAAGGAAATTTTTGATCAAATCGGAGGCTTCGATACACGTTTTGCGGGCTATGGTGCCGAGGATACAGATTTTTCATTTTCTGCAAAAAACAAGAATGTGCCTTTGGAGTTTCTGGACTGTATGGCTTATCATCAACATCACGCCAGCTATGATCCGCCACTCAATCATTTTGAGGACATCATTAAAAATGCACATACATTCTTTACAAAATGGGGTGTATGGCCTATGGAGGGCTGGCTGTCCAAATTCGAAGCATTAGGATTGATCAGTCAGAATAATGACGTTATCGAAATTTTGAGATACCCGTCCGAAACTGAGATCGAAGATTGTCTCAAACGTTGATCAGCCAAAATTGTCGATCCATACTCCCGCTAATCTGGCTGCAATTCTGCCAAGTGCGTCCTGTTGAATCACGCCTTTCCATCTGTCGGTAGGGAGGCTTTTGACCTCTTCAATCAAGGCATACCAGTCGCTGTTAACAATTTCACTATTGTCTATCACGACCGCCATCCTGTTTTTTGCGAGTAGTTTACCTTTATTGATCTGTTCGTCAAATGGTCTGGGTTCGGTAATGCAGATAAACCTTTTATTCAGATCAGCCATTTCCATTACGGTATTGTGACCTGCATTCCCAATCACGATTTCACACATCCTTAAAATGGGTAACGGGTCTTCCACCAGACCGTGTAAAATCACATTTTTTGGTAGTTCTACGCGGATTGCGCCCGCAGGTTTGCCTATCACATGTACCTTGTATGTCGGGCATTGCAAAGCAATTTGTTTTATGGAAGAACAATCAAGAGACGTTCCACCAGATCCTATCAGAACAGCGATCTGATCCTGAACATATCCGTTGTGCATGACAGGCCACTGCGAGTACCGGGAAAATCCGCCTGAGAAAAAGGTCTTTTCTTCTACCCAATTTTGTGCAGATGTATCCATTAGATTCTCTGAACAGGGTGCTAATAGCAGCTGTGCGCATTGGTAGGCATGCAGGTGAGGTTGATCATTTCTCGCTCCATTTTGCCTTACCACCACTGTCGGAAATCCCGCAAGTGTTGCAAGCAATGTAACCTCAACCGATACATCCACGACCAGCACCACGGGTGATATTGCCCTGAGGACATTAATCAGCATAGCAGATCTTTCGGCAAGACCCCGTACATTCACCGGCGCATAATGCAGAAAATCGATAGTCCGTAGTTTGGCTGCATAATCGGTAGGTTGAGGTACGTCGGGCGGCAATTGAAAACAGGCGATGTCGGGCGGAATCAACCCACTGTAAGATCTTAAATTACTACCCAGAAAACTGACTGAACCTTTTGGCAGACGCTTCGCAATGGCGAGCGCCCGCATCAGATGACCAGATCCATGATGATGAACATAGAAGGCATAATTACCGGACATCAGAAACCGGTTTTACACATGTCCTATTGA
>DASYHR010000771.1:0-3624 GCA_035998385.1 Dyadobacter sp.
TCCTCAATAATTTTAATTCAGCGCATAACACTAAAAACTACATCCTATATTGGAACCATTTGTCAAAACCACTAAGAATAACGTCCTCTTTGAAGTTGCATGGGAGGTTTGTAATCAGGTAGGAGGGATATATACTGTAATAAGGACTAAGGTACCTGCAATGGTCGAAAAGTGGGATGAAAACTACTTTTTGCTGGGTCCTTACTTTGAGAAAAAAGCTTCATCAGAATTTGAGGAAATCACAGACCTGGATGGCTCACCTGCAGGGCGTACCGTAAAGCGTTTACGCGATATGGGCTATGTCATCCATTATGGTTACTGGCTCGTTACGGGTAAACCGAGAGTGGTTTTGTTTGATATTGACAGTGTAATGCCTCAGCTGGACGCCATCAAGTTTCAGTTATGGGAGCACAACCGCATTCCAACCATCAATGTAGAACATTTAGTAAATCAAACTTTATGTTTTGGTGAAATGGTCCGGATTTTCCTCAAGGAATATGCGGAGGACAATGCCAAACGTGAAGAAATATATGCACAGTTTCACGAGTGGATGGCCAGTAGCGGATTACCGGAACTCAAAAGAGAGAATGTTAAAATCGCTACAACGTTCACTACACATGCTACCATGCTTGGGCGTTATCTGGCACAGAATGTTGACGGTTTCTACAGCAAACTTCCATTCTTTGATTGGGAGCTGGAAGCCAAAAACTATGGCATTGTTGCCCAATGTGCTATTGAACGTTATGCCGCCCAAAGCGCACATGTACTCACGACTGTAAGTGATGTAACAGCTCGCGAATGTGAAGTTTTCCTGGGCAGAATGCCTGATCTGGTTACGCCAAACGGACTGAACGTCGTACGTTTTCAGGCAGTACACGAATTCCAGAATCTCCATTTAAAATACAAGGAACGGATTCACGACTTCGTGTTGGGCCATTTCTTCCCGAGTTATTCATTTGATCTTGACAAAACACTCTATTTCTTCACTTCGGGTAGATATGAGTTTAGTAATAAAGGTTACGACCTCACGCTTGAAGCGCTGGCCAGACTCAACTGGAAGATGGTTCAGGCGAATATGGATACGACTGTGGTCATGTTTATTGTTACCAAACAGCCTTATCATTCTATTAATCCTGACGTGCTCCAATCCAGAGCTGTGTTGAACGAATTGCAGGAAACCTGTACAGCCATAGAAAAGGAGGTTGGCGAAAAACTTTTTCTCGCAGCGGCGTCCGGGACTGACCATAAAATGCCTGATCTGAATAATTTCGTAGATGAATACTGGAGACTTCGTCTGCGCAGAACGATTCAGACCTGGAAAACAGAGAACTTACCTGCCTTTGTTACGCACGACCTGAAACAGGAAGATGGCATTACTGAATTCTGCCGAAAAGCCAATCTGGTGAATAACGAACGGGATCGCGTAAAAATCGTGTACCACCCTGATTTCATATCGTCGACCAATCCGCTGTTTGGTCTTGATTACGGTCAGTTTGTACGAGGCTGCCATCTTGGAGTGTTCCCGAGCTATTACGAGCCTTGGGGCTATACGCCACTGGAATGTGTTGTTCGGGGTGTTCCTACAGTTACAAGCGATCTTTCCGGCTTCGGTGACTATATCATGCAGATCATGCGTGATTATGAAAACAGAGGTATATATGTGATCAACCGGAAGTCGCAGAATTACAACCAGGCTGCTGATCAGATGGCCGACATTCTTTTCAAATTTGTGAAGATGCAGCGTCGCGATCGTATCATGCAGCGAAACCGTGTTGAAAACATTTCTGATGTTTTCGACTGGATGAATCTAAGATCTTACTACGATACAGCGCACGATCTGGCTGCCAAAAGAAGAAAGCCCTGATCTTGTCAAAATACGTATTTCGCGCCCACAGACACTGCTAAAACGGTATTTGTGGGCGTTTCTCATATCCGAACCCTTGCAATACTAAAAATTTTCAACACCTTCACGCAGATTTATTATACTAACAATTTGACATGAACTACATAGAATTAGAAATACAGGCAGACTCCGATTTCTCGGAAATATTGATGGCTGAGTTGGGAGAGGCCGGGTTTGAATCTTTTGTCGAGACTGAAGAAGGACTGCTGGCCTATATTCCGGAAGCAGACTTTGAAGAAGCCAAAATTGCCGAGATTGTGGGACGTTATCAGGAGATTACCTCAATTGTTTCTTCATGGAAATCTTTGGAAAGAAAGAACTGGAATGAGGAATGGGAAAAGAGCTATGATCCGATCGAAGTAAACAACCAGGTGAGAGTGCGTGCTACCTTTCATGAACCTAACCCGGATTTCCGCTATGACCTGCTGATACAACCTAAAATGTCATTTGGTACCGGCCACCATGAAACTACCTGGCTCGTAATGAACGAACAACTCAGCCTGCCACATGAAGGTCTTGCGATTATGGATGTAGGTTGCGGTACAGGTATACTGGCTATTCTGGCTCACAAGTTGGGTGCCACCGAAATCCTTGGATTTGATATTGACGAATGGGCAGTCGAAAATACACTTGAGAACTTTGCCATGAATGGTTTGCCTGAGCAAGCCAAAGTGTTTCAGGGAACCATCGACGGTGTAGACCAGGAGTTCATGTTTGGAGGAATTCTGGCTAACATCAACCGTAATATTCTTTTAGCCGAAATCCCGAAATACAACGCCCACCTCAAAGCAGGAGGATGGCTCGTCACCAGCGGTTTTTATGAAACTGACCAGGCTGATATTGAACGTTGTGCGGAAGAAAACGGACTAAAAAAAGTGAGGTCGAATACGCGTAACCAATGGGCCACCGTTGTATTCCAAAAGATATAAGAAAACTCCTTCTGCAGGTATTTCTCCAGCCAGGATTTTCGACTGAAAAGCAGCATCATACACATGAAAATTTTTAGATACGGTCTCCTTCTTTGCCTTTCTTTTTCGATCTCCACAGCCATCATGGCTCAAAATGGAAAAATCGCGGAAGAACCCGGCCAGTTCATGGTTCAGCTTAAAAAAATGATGGATGGCAGCCGCAATCCGCAATTTATCAGGGCTACGTCACAGTTGGATAGTATCTGGACTTCTTCAATAGGCAGCGCTCAACAGGCCAAATTCATCCAGGCTGTCAAGACACAACTGGGCAAAGGTCAGAAGGCCGGCCCTGTTTTGTTTCTGCTGATACGCAACACGCATACCTTCGCAAAACAGTCTCCGGCTGATTTGGATGGATTTCTGGATGTAGCCAATCAGGCTGGTGCGAAGTATGATGCAAAAGCTTTTCAAAAGGTCCTTGAAACAATAAGAACAGTCACAGAAACCAATAAGCTCTACGCCACTAATTATAATTCGTTGTACCTGCTTGAAGGAACCTATCGTCTCAAATTTGATACAACAAATGCGGTAACCGCAAATAAGGAAGCGGCGGCAGCGGCGGCAAATGACAGCTGGGATACACCTGTAGACTCCAATTATGTGATTGCTCCAAAATCCAATCCGTTGCCTGTAGTATCGGGAGCATTGCTGGAAGTGCAGAACGCCATGTTTGGCATGGTGGCTGCTGGTGATTCAGTTGTATTCGGACCTACGAATGGAGTGGTATCCTTGCAGGATGGGATTTTTGTTGGA
>DASYHR010000790.1:0-8590 GCA_035998385.1 Dyadobacter sp.
CCAGATGCCAACACCGGAGTCACATCTGGGTGTTTTGAGTGAATCAGAAGTCGGGACTTTAAAAAAATGGATAGAACAGGGTGCCAAATATGAAAAGCATTGGGCGTTTGCCGCACCCAAACTTCCCGCTCTTCCCAAAATAGAAAATGACAATTGGGCAAAAAATGAAATTGACTTTTTCGTACTGACAAAAATGGAAGGTGCGGGAATACTTCCAAACGAAGAGGCTGCTAAAAGTTATTTATTGAAACGAGTAGCATTAGATCTGACAGGCCTGCCACCGACCCTGGAACAGCAAAATAAGTTTGAGGCTGATCAAAGTGATAAGGCGTATGAAAAGATCGTGGATGAGCTGATCAGACAGAAAACCTACGGAGAGAAAATGGCGGTGTATTGGCTGGATATGGCTCGGTATGCCGACTCTTATGGCTATCAGGACGATGAGGTAAGAACGCAATGGCCATGGCGGGATTGGCTGATCAACGCCTTCAATAAAAATATGTCCTACGATCAGTTTTTGACCTGGCAAATTGCCGGCGATATGCTACCCAATGCGAGTAAGGAGCAAATACTGGCTACCGCGTTCTTTCGAAATCATAAATATACTGAGGAAGGGGGCGTCATACCGGAAGAGTACCGGATTGAGTATAACATTGATAAAACGAAAACATATAGTACAGGCGTTTTAGGACTTACTGTCGAGTGCGCTCAATGTCACGACCACAAATACGATCCTATTTCACAGGAAGATTACTATCGTCTTTTTGCGTTTTTTAATAACTCCAAAGAAGTGGGATACGAAGGTGACGTTTCGCAGTCGAAGCCGGCAAAAAATCCCATGATGTCAATCACAGATGAGGAAGCAAAAAGTATGTTATCTTTCATTAATCGTCCCGATACAAGTCGTCTTATTGTCTCAGTCTTGGGAGATTTGGACACGCTTCGACCCACCCATATTCTTAACCGGGGTGTATATGACGCGCCGGGAAGAGTTGTAACGGCCCGTGCGCTGCCAGCGGTGATGAATTTTGACACAACCAAATATGCCAAAAACAGACTTGGGCTCGCAAAGTGGACAACGAGCAAAAGTAATCCACTCACAGCAAGGGTTTTTGTGAATCAGGTTTGGCAGGAATTCTTCGGTCGCGGACTCGTCAAAAGCACAGGCGATTTCGGGATGCAGGGCGATTTGCCAACGAATCCGGCGTTATTGGATTGGCTGGCGGTAGATTTTATGAATCATCATTGGGACATCAAGAGGTTGGTCAGACAGATCGTAACTTCCGCTACCTACAGGCAGTCTGCTAAAATCTCAGAAGAAAAATTAAGGGCTGATCCAGAAAATATATATCTGTCACGCGGACCGAGATACAGGTTACCAGCCGAGTTTGTGCGTGACATGGTGTTGTCTACCAGTGGTTTATTGAATCCAAAGATTGGCGGTCCAAGTGTGAAGCCTTATCAGCCAAAAGGACTTTGGGAAGCGGCAACCTCGGGACGCGGCTCGCTGAGAAGTTACCAGCAGGATAGGGGCGAAGCATTGTACAGGCGCGGGATGTATACATTTATCAAACTGACCGTGCCGCCGCCTAACATGATCATCTTTGATGCGAGCAACCGTGATCATTGCGAAATCAAACGCTCAAAAACCAACACGCCACTACAAGCTCTGGTCATGCTGAATGACCCGACGGTGTTGGAGGCATCGCGGGTATTGGCGGAACGTTTGTCGTTAAAATCTGGCAGCACAGAGCAAAAAATTACGGAATCTTTCCAACGAATTGTTTGCAGGAAACCCACCGAAAGGGAGCTAAAGCTTTTGACGGACTATTATAAGGAAGAGGAGACAACTTTTTCAAAAGACAAAAAGCAGGCTTCCAAAATATTGAATGTAGGCGAATATCCACACGAGAAAAGTGTGAAACAAAATCAGGCAGCAGCATTAATGAGGGTAATTAATACGCTGTACAATATGGAGGAAACGATAACGAAATCTTAGATAGCTATGAGCTTCCAGCGATTAGCTTGAAAGTGATTTGTGAAAACACAAATTATAGCGATTGTTAAATTAACCGCAATAGACGCTATGGTGAACGCAATGGACGCAAACTTGAAATATTTAACTTATTGTTCAATTGAGAATCCAATGTAAAGTACTCATGCGTTTACTGCGATTTCCTTTGCGCCCATAGCGGTGAATAACATTTGAAATGGAAAAACAGGTTTTTTGAAATATTTAACTTGTTGTTCAATTGAGAATCCAATGTAAAGTAACTCTTGTGTCTATTGCGATTTCTTTTGCGCCCATAGCGGTAAATAACATTTGAAATGGAAAAACAGGTTTTTGATTTTGGGATGAATACCACCAGGCGGCATTTTTTATCTAAGCTAAGCCTGGGTTTGGGAAGTGCTGCATTGGGGTCACTGCTGATTCCGGATATATTTAAGGGCAACGGCGCAGACAGTGATATGAGCGACCTGATGGCCGGTTTACCTCATTTTGCTCCGAAAGCGAAACGGGTCATTTATCTTTTTCAGAATGGCGCTCCGTCTCAGCTCGATTTGTTTGATTACAAACCGATGCTGAATAAAATGCACGGAGAAGATTTGCCTGAATCGATACGTGGTGGTCAGCGATTAACGGGTATGACTGCCAATCAGGCGAAGTTTCCTTTGGCAGGATCGGTTTTCAATTTCAAGCAATATGGCAAATCCGGCGCATGGATGAGCGAGTTGCTACCGCACATGGCCGGCATTGTGGACGACTTATGTATCATCAAAACACTCAATACAGAAGCGATCAATCATGATCCGGCTCTGACGTTCTTTCAAACCGGGGCGCAGGTGGGAAACAGGCCAAGTATGGGTGCGTGGCTAAGCTATGGCCTTGGTAGTGAAAATCAAAACTTGCCCGGGTTTTGTGTATTGCTTTCGCGTGGGAAAGGAAACGGGCAGGGGGTTTATTCCAAATTGTGGACCAATGGTTTTTTGGATTCTGTTCACCAGGGTGTGCAGTTTAGCAGTGGCGAGAATCCTGTTTTATACCTGAATGATCCGGAAGGAATGGATCGAATGCAGCGCCGGAAAATGCTTGATAAACTGTCAGAGCTGAACCAGGGAACATTTGAAGATTTTGGCGACCCTGAAATAACAGCCAAGGTGCAGCAATATGAAATGGCTTTCAGAATGCAAACGGCCGTTCCTGAAATTACGGATATGAGCAAAGAGCCGGAATCGATCGTGAAAATGTATGGGCCGGAGTGCCTTGTTCCCGGCACTTATGCTGCAAATTGCCTTTTGGCGAGAAAGTTATCTGAACAAGGTGTACGTTTTATCCAACTTTATCATCAGGGTTGGGATAGCCACGGTGGCTTACCCAATGAAATCAAAGGACAATGCCTGGATGTTGACCAGGCTTCAGCCGCATTGATCACCGATTTAAAACAACGCGGATTATTGGATGAGACGCTGGTGATCTGGGGAGGGGAATTCGGCAGAACAAACTATTGCCAGGGTACTTTGACAAAAGATAATTATGGTCGTGACCATCACCCGAGGGCGTTTACCGTGTGTATGGCCGGTGGAGGAATCAAGCCGGGAATTGTATATGGGGAGACCGATGAATTTGGCTATAACATTGTCAAAGATCCTGTACACGTTCACGATTTCCACGCTACAATATTGAATCAGCTGGGTCTGGATCATGAAAAACTGGTTTTTAAAAATCAAGGTCGCCGTTACAGGCTTACAGATGTAGCCGGCAAGCTGGTAACCGGTATCATTGCTTAAATGGAGTCAACTTCTAAATACCCGCAACCCAACTTTTCGAACAAAGCAGATTCTGATAATGCTAATTCAGGTTTGTTAAATCTGGTTTATAATTTCACCTTTTTTCTCAACGGTCTGCTCATCTTCCTGCTCATCTTTGAGAGCCGGTTTACTGTTCCGCATTGGATGCAATCCTTTGGTCGCTTGCACCCATTGGTGTTGCATTTTCCACTGGTTGTGTTGATGCTTTATGCCTTCTGGGTGCTTATCGTGGAAAAGGAGGCTTCGCACAGATGGAACTCAGCTATTGCCAACATTCTTTTTCTGATCGGAACATTCACTGCGGTATTTGCGGCATTTTCAGGATTTGTATTGTCTAAGGAAGACGGGTATGAAGGCGATACACTGTTCTGGCATAAATGGATTGGGGTCGGTATTTCTGTCGGAAGTCTGATATGGTATGGATTGCGGCACTATTTCGCTCCCTGGAAAGTTTCTTCAAAAATACTGGCGTTTACATTCTTAAGTCTTCTGATCGTGGTTGGTCATCTAGGCGGAAACCTGACACACGGCGAAGATTTTCTTATTTCCCCGATTCCTGTTTCTGCGGAAACGGTAAATAAGGTCGCGATTGAGGATGCAAAAGTATATGATCATTTGGTGCAGCCTGTTCTTCAACAGAAGTGCTATTCTTGTCATAATGAAGAAAAATCGAAGGGTAATCTTCAAATGCAAACCAAAGCGCTGCTCGCTAAAGGCGGCAAAAGCGGAATGCTTTGGGATACCACAAAAGCAGATCTTGGATTACTTTTAAACCGCGTTCACCTGCCTCTGGATGACAAAAAACATATGCCGCCAAGAGGAAAGACGCAACTCACTGAGGAAGAAATTGTGCTGATTGCAGCCTGGGTTAAAGATGGATTTCGTTTCGACCAAATGGTAAGTTCACTTCCTCCACAGAGCGCAGTTTACAGTTATGCTGAAAATGTACTGGGAGGCGGACGAACCGAAGAAATATACGATTTCAGTGCTGCAGATGCTGATAAAGTAAAGGGGCTGAATACGAATTACCGGCTTGTAAAATCTTTGTCTGCCGATTCTCCAGCTTTATTCGTGAATTTCTACAACAGGGCTAATTTCAAGGCAGATGATATTTCAGCTTTGCTACCCTTGAAGGAACAGATTGTCTCTATGGATTTAAGTAAAATGCCGGTTAAGGATGAAGATTTAAAAGTGCTTGCTCAATTTACCGAACTGCGCAAACTGATTTTGAATTTTACTGATGTGCAGGGAAACACATTGGGAGAGTTGAAAAAACTGTCCAAACTAAGAGAGTTGTCGCTGAGTGGAACGGCTGTAAAACTGATTCAGGTGAAAGTGCTGGAACAAATCCCATCACTGAAAAAGGTATATGTATGGAGCACCGGACTCTCACCGGAGGAATTGACTCAACTTAAAAAAGAGAAAAGAATTTATTTTGAAGCGGGTTATACCAATGACACGATTAAGCTGGCGCTGAATCCTCCGATTATTGAAAATGAAAACCAGATATTATCCGGAAGTAAAGGCATCGTTTTAAAACATCAGATCCCCGGAACTGAGATCCGTTACACGGTCGACGGAAGTACGCCGGACAGTGCGACATCGCTGGTTTACAAAAAGCCTGTTTTTATTACGAGAAACACGAAATTGAAAGCCAGGGCGTTCAAAAACGGCTGGTATGGCAGCAAAGTTTCTGATAAGTATTTCTTCAAATCGACCTTCCATATCGATAGTGTAAGACTTATTACAGCACCTGATCAGAAATATCCTGCGCAGAAAAATCTGACTATCGCCGATGGCATTAAAAGTGATAACACGCCTTCAAGTGGAAAATGGCTTGGTTACAGGGATCAGGAATTTCAGGCTTATTTGTTATTTAAAAAACCGGTAAGGGCGCAAAATGTAACGTTCAGCATGCTGAGGAACGTGGGCGGATATATCTTTCCGCCTGTCAAAATTGAAGTTTGGGGTGGAGCAGATGAGCATAATATGAAATTGCTGAAAACACTTAATCCGCAAATGCCCGACAAGACAACTGAAAATGTGGATAACATGGTTTTTGAAGCTGATTTTGCTCCGCTGGAACTAAACTGTATCAAGGTCATCGCCAAACCCCTGACTAAACTCCCCGTTTGGCATCCGGGAAAAGGTGAAAAAGCCTGGGTTTTTGTGGATGAGGTGTTTGTGAATTGAGAGAAAATGATTTTTTTGAGTGCAAAAATTCCGAATTTATGCACAGAATTTGTGCATAAATTCGGAAAGCCAGTTTTTACTAATTTCTAAAAATTATAGCTTCTTAAAATAAGCCCGGCGACGATTGCACCAATAATCGGCGCTGCTACCGGAATCCAGCCATATCCCCAGTCTGACGAACCCTTTTTTGGAATGGGCAAAATGCTGTAAGCAAGCCTTGGTCCAAGATCCCGTACCGGATTAGTAGCATAACCCGTTGTTCCGCCTAAGGACAATCCGATACTCCAAACCAGCATTCCTACCAGATACGGGGCGACTCCGGATGGAATTCCTCCTTTGTCAGGATCCGAAGTTCCCGAATAGCCAATAGCAGCTACTCCAACGATCAATAGCATTGTTGCGATAAATTCGCTCAGGAAGTTAGGTCCTGCGGAGCGGATAGCTGGTCCTGTGGCAAAACATGCCAATTTCGATCCCGGATCCTCGGTAGCACCCCAATGAGAGTAATAATGAAGCCATACCAACACAGCTCCTAAAAATGCACCGATCAATTGTGCCAGAAGATAGGAGGAAACCATGCTGTAATCGTTTTTCAACACTGCAAATCCAATTGTAACAGCCGGGTTGAGATGTGCAGCTGCGCTTCCAAATGCATTGGCAGTGAATATGCCGAACATCACAGCGAATGCCCATCCGGCGGTGATGACGATCCAGCCCCCGCTTTCTCCTTTCGTGTTTTTGAGAACTACATTGGCTACAACACCATTACCCAACAATATCAGAACCATGGTTCCAAGTAATTCTCCAAGAAAAGGGGATTGTTGCATTTTAATTAAGATGTTCAGTTTTGATCAGCGAATATGCGAATTGTTTTAAAATATCTTACATAGTTGCTAAAAAGAATATTTCGTAGCCCTGTTACAGTTTTTAGATACCTATTTCTACTAACTTTGTGCGATAATCTATTTTTTTCTGCATTGAAAATCATGTCATTAAACCAACTCACGGCTATTTCACCAGTAGACGGCCGTTACTACAAGCAAGTCTCTGAGCTATCAGCCTACTTTTCGGAATACGCATTGATTTATTACCGCGTGTATGTTGAGGTTGAGTATTTTATAGCATTGTGTGAAGTGTCGCTTCCGCAGCTGGCCGACTTCGATAAAAACAAATATGCCTCTTTGCGTAAAATTTATGAGGATTTTTCGGAGCAGGATGCACAACATATCAAGGACATTGAAAAGACAACCAACCACGATGTCAAAGCGGTTGAGTATTTTATAAAAGAAAAGTTTGTTGATCTTGGAATTGAGACCTATCAGGAATTCATCCATTTCGGACTTACTTCGCAGGATATCAACAACACTGCCATTCCACTTTCATTGAAAGATGCAATGGAACGCCACGTAAAGCCTCTGTTCCGTCAGGTTCTGTTTGTGCTGAAAAGGATGTCTATCGAATGGAAAAACGTTCCGATGCTTGCATTCACGCATGGCCAGCCTGCATCTCCGACGCGCGTAGGTAAGGAATTCCTTGTTTTTGTTGAGCGGATGGAAAGGCAGCTGGAAATGCTTGATAAAATTCCAACCTCCGCTAAGTTTGGTGGTGCAACGGGAAATTTCAATGCACATCACGTAGCCTATCCGAAGCAGGACTGGATGGCTTTCGGGAATCATTTTGTAGAGGGGCTTGGACTGAAAAGAAGTAAGCATACCACTCAAATCGAGCACTATGATAATATTGCTGCAACTTTCGATTGTCTGAAACGTTTGAACACCATTCTGACAGATTTGAACCGGGATATGTGGACATATATATCAATGGGTTATTTCAAACAGAAAATAAAGGCTGGTGAAATTGGCTCGTCGGCAATGCCTCACAAGGTGAATCCAATTGATTTCGAAAATTCAGAAGGAAATTTAGGATTGGCTTCAGCATTGTTTGAGCATTTTGCTGCAAAACTACCGGTATCCCGCTTACAACGCGATCTTACTGACTCAACGGTTCTTCGCAATATCGGTGTTCCGGTTGCTCATTTGTGCATCGCGCTTAATTCTCTGATTAAGGGATTGGGTAAAGTGGAGCTAAATGGCGAAATACTGAAAGCTGAGCTGGAAGACAACTGGGCGGTTGTATCAGAAGCGATTCAGACGATTCTGCGTCGTGAAGGATATCCTAAGCCATATGAAGCGCTGAAGGAACTGACTCGTACAAATGAAAAAATCACCCACGATTCAATTTCAAGATTTGTGGAAACATTGGATGTCTCAGAGGAAATCCGTGAGGAATTGAGAGGAATTACACCTTTTAATTACATTGGAATGGTTGAGGAAACGAAATAACCAATCCGCATAAAAAGGAAGTGAAGGGAGCGATCATTAACCGGTCGGCTCCCTTTGTTTTTTTGGGTGTACATCAGATGTCTTGTGTAGTAACAGATACTTTAATTCTTTCAAATCCTATTCAGATACCGACTGCCCAACTCTGAAGTTTCGGGCAACTAATATACTCCCCGGCTTGTTGGCATCACCCCAGCAAAAGGCCACGTCTCCGTGACTCTCCGGGATGAGGTCTGTAAGCGTAGCAG
>DASYHR010000797.1:0-2222 GCA_035998385.1 Dyadobacter sp.
AATCTGCGTTGCGAAAGGAATTTCTTCAGGGAAGAATGAACCTTACGCAGGAAATGGTTGACTTCAAAAGTGACCAGATCAGCAGTAATATTGTCGGTTTTCTGAAAGGTAAAGTTTTCAGGAATGTACATGTGTTTCTCCCTTACCTGAAAAAAAAGGAAATCAATACCTGGAAAATCATCTCTGCCCTTCGTACAGCATTTCCGCAGGCAAAAATTGTAGCTCCGTATATACTACCAGGTACAAAGGAGATGGACCATTTTATCCTCAACGAAGAAACTACGCTTATTACAAATTTATGGGCTATTCCCGAGCCCGATCCGGTAACATCGCAAAAGGTTTTTGATACCGATATTGACGTCGTTTTATTGCCATTGTTAGTCTTTGATCAACTAGGCTTTCGTGTGGGTTATGGAGGTGGGTATTACGATCGTTTCCTCGCAAAATGTCGTCCAGACGCCCTGAAAGCTGGAATCTCTTTTTTCGAGCCTATTGAAAAAATTACTGATTTGAATGAATTTGATGTCAAAATGGATGTGTGCATAACACCAGCAAAGGTCTACACCTGGTAAATCTGTATTGGTTTTGATATCACTTTACATGTCATAAATCAATTTCTTTTCTAAAACGTGCAGATGTTTACCGTTCAATAAGAATACTGCAGGACTGTGATAAACTTTATTCCTGTTAGACGTATCCCCGCAGCACCTCTTCCGACCTGATTTATTCGATTCCGACTTACTGAGCCACTTTTCAAAGAAAGTTGAGACAGCCGGTTAACAAATTTGACAAATTCATTCCGTTGATTCTTTTGTAAAATCGACCTACCTTACTCTACCTGTCTACCATGCCGGATGTCATCAACAACATTGCGATACATCATAATAAATATATTGATCCTCAATTCATTGTGGTGTTACAGTGGCATTGTTCTACAAAGAGTTACGATTCATGGAAAACCAATTCATATCTCCGTTGACTCTATACATCTGAAACCAGGCGAAACTGACTTAATGCTTGAATTCAGCACATCCGGCTCCGACTCCACCTTTTATGAATACCGGATGAATGGGCTGGAAAGTAACTGGACCACATCAGCCTATCCGGTAGCCCGCTATCAGGGATTAGATGGAGGTACTTTTACATTTCAAATCCGGTGTAAGACAAAGGATAGAATTCTGTCGGAGGGGACTATCAAGGTAGCCAAAGACAAGGCATTCTGGAATGAAATATGGTTTATCCCATCCATTTTTATCTATGTTCTGGTTCTGGTTGGTGTCGGTATTTACTTGTTTCTCCTCTACGATTTTCGCCAAAAACTCAGAATGCAAAGCGTTCGAAATCAAATCGCTGCAGACTTACACGACGAAGTTGGCTCCAACCTGAACAGCATTGCCATTTTTGTTGAGGTACTGCGTAAAAATGCACCGCCTGATATGCTTCCCATTTTAGAGAAGATTATCACCAATTCAAAAGAATCTGTCGCACTGATGCAGGATACTGTATGGACGATTAACCCTAAAAACGATAACATTCATAAGCTGTTTGACAGGATGAATTCTTTTGCTTCACAGCTTCTGGCAGGCAAGGATATTTCATTTGATTTCAATGTTGAAGCCGACCTGATAAAGATCAGCTTCACAATGGAACAGCGTAAAAGCGTATACCTGATATTCAAAGAAGCGATTAATAACATTGTCAAACACGCCGAAGCAACCAAAGTAAACGTGCGTGTGGAATGGGTCCGGAATACCCTCAAGATACAGATTGAAGACAATGGGAAGGGTTTTTACGTCAATGATGACTTTGAAGGAAACGGTTTGTTCAATTTTAAAGAACGCGCCCGGGAAGCAGATATAGGTCTGTCAATCCAATCTGAAATACAGCATGGTACGAGAATCACGATGTCGGTAGATCCATAAAATTGTTGATTTTTCAATTGCCGCATAAGGGCGAATTTTGATAAAATTTAATTGTCTGCTTAAATGCCTCACAGGAGGTTCTGGGTTATGATTCGTGTTGTGTTGTTCGAAGACAATAAAAATCTGCGGGAGAGCCTGGCGCTATATCTCTCAAGCGCCGAAGGAATATGGTTTTCAGGAGCGTTTCCGCATGCCAGAGAAGCATGGACTGTGATCAAAAAGCATAAACCCGATGTAGTGCTGATGGATATTCAGATGCCACACAGGTCGGGCATTGATGCCATGATCGAAATAAAGAAA
>DASYHR010000909.1:0-7513 GCA_035998385.1 Dyadobacter sp.
GCCCTTTTCAACAAGCGTATTCATCACACCCAATACCACTAGCACATCAATCAAAATCGGAGCAATCAGAAATAGCAAAAACCAGAGCGTCTTCCTTCTGTTACTTATCGCCTTGTAAGCAGTCGATAAAGGAAAAAACAGAATCAGAAAGATCAAAACGAATGCCAGTATCCATGCCGCAGAGCTATTATTTAATAGCGTATTAAGACCCCAGACCTCATCTCCCCCTTTCAAACCAGCCCCAAGCAGGCGCGCAAATGGCAGATTAGCAAAAATGAGCGAAAATCCCAGAGTACGTTGTCTGTCGGATTGAGCGGACGCTAGCATACGTGTTCCCAGCCAAATGAGAGAAAAAGTAAAAACGGGCCCTGCAAAGGTAGCGAGTACAGCCAGCGGATTTTGCTCCGGGCAGCCTTCACAAACGCCCCAAACGTTAAAATCTCTATCTCCCCAGCACCCGCAAATCAGTCGACCTACAGCAGTGTGCGCTATTTCATGCGCTTCATGCAACATGAATACCAATGCTAAAAATGTTACAGTAAACTTCGGAGTTATTCTCAATTCCATGGATAGCTGCCTGTCTGATTTGGTTGAAAAGTGCTCTTAGCTTTGGCTCATTTATCTGCTTGCGGTAAGTTACAACAACTTTCCAGCTGTGGTGAATCCTGATGTTCAAATAAGAAGTAATTAAGGCAGAAAAACAAACAGTTCAACCAGAGAAAGCCGACTAGACCGGCCTACCCCTTTACCCTAAATCCTTGCGATTGCCCAATTTGGAGACAGTCATAAACTGCAACAGCGGTCTTCGCCCAGGAAATTGTCAACTCTTTACAACATAATGGCTAAAAAATTAGCATAGTGTGGCATCATACTGTTTCATAATTTCCCCCTAAATCGTGAATTCTTGTACCTCGGTCTAGAAATACTATAAAAGGTACAAACCATACAGATAATATCGCAAAACATCAAAAAATCAAAAACCCCATCAGGACTGTCCTGATGGCCAGTTACACCGATTTTTCCAATCATACAGCGAAACGATAGTAAAATAGAAGGGAACTTTGAAGTCAGATTCTTTAACGTGGGTTTTCAGAAGGTCAAAAAGCGGGCTGTTATCCATCACGCTCTCAATCGCCATTCCGTCCACAACTTCCTTTACAAACTTGGTGCGGCCTTTCTTGGTGATCAGTCCAATCTTGTCTTTTCAGTTGGTTCCAGCAAGGGCAACTTCCTGGATCTTGGCAGCATTGGTAACGAGATTCCCATCTTTAAGCTCAGCCAGATAAGCCTTTGTAATGATGCTCTTATTGGTGCGTCCAACTTCATCTTAAAGCAAATAAAGCAGATCATACTTTTACATAGCGATCAAAGCACCATTCAAGGCACCAACGCTTGTGCCAGTTACCATGTCAGGAGTCTTCCCATAGCTCAAAAGTACCTGAATTGCACCTACTTGTACGCTACCCTTGAAGCTGCCACCGGGGCAAGCAAAGACCAATTTTATTCATGTGTGTGTAAAGTATCTTACTACCTAAAATATAGTTCAAATAATTATTATTTCCAATAATATTAGAAACTTTTGAATTTATTTCAAAAGGTCTTTTTGTAGGATTTGAAGTGTTCAATTTTTCACATAAATGGGAGCAACATTCATTTTATGTAGATGCATGTAGAAATTATTTAAACAAATTATTCGGTTAGTAAAAATATTTCTACAATTAATCTAGGATGATATTTAGTTAATATGTAACTATGCGGTGATTAAAATTTATAATACCAATAGTTTTACAATTACTTAAACCGTTAATCTTTAACAACCAATGAGAAAAATCTACGTTGTATTATCTTTCATGATGGCACTAGTGTCACTGAAATCATTCGGACAAGGAGCGAACCTTGTGGGTAGCTTTTTAAATCTTGATCCCGGAGTAATCTATACCTATCAAGCAGATGCATTTGACTGGCCTCCAGGCTCTCATTCTTGGGGGATAACATGGGGATGGACGGGGAGAGATTCCAGTTACGAACCTACAGCAATCACGCGGAATGGAGTTGCAAATGGACAAATTACGATACGATGGAGCAATGATGACAACACCAAAAGTTTCAAGCCAACATTGAAGTGGAAAATTGATGCGACATCATACGAAAAAGTATTAAGCGTTACCAATATCACAATTAACCATGTTGGAACTCCAGCATCAATGAACATCGCAGGTACTGTTAGGACAAATGGACAGAGCATTGACCGTGCATGCGGAACTGGTAGCCCTGTTACTGTGACAATTCCTGCTGTAACAACTAAACCGGTAGGATTGCCTGTAACTTACATATTCACATTCCCGTCTGGATGGAGCCCGGGAAGTGTCACTACAACTTCGACGTCTGCGAGCTCTACACCATCAGCTGGTGGCGCTGGTGCAATAAAAGTTCAGGCAAAAATCACAGGTCAGGTGTATACTTCACAAATTCAGGTAACAGTCAACAGGCCGCAGCCAACAATTTCCTCAATTAGCACATCACTTGTCTCGGTATGCTCTGACACAGAGACGAAACCAGTAACAGTAGGAGGTACCAACGCAGGTCAATACATCTGGACACCATCTGGCGGAACAAGGATAAATGGCAGCAGTTCCCCGGTAACCACCACATCTGCAACAGCAAATATAGGTGCCGTTTCTGACGGAAGTTTTAGCGTAAGAGCTTACTCAACAGCATGTGCCGTTCAAAGCACATCTTCAGTGTCCGCTCAAACTAAACGACTAAGTCTTCCTAATCGTAATTTGCTGATGTATGATAACGTCAACTCTGCACAGACATACACGCATCAAGTATCTTCTTACGATAATCACTTTGTTTCCTTTTACACTAGCGATCCGACAACAATCAACTGGAATCCAATTTGGAGCTCTGGCCCGCAACAAGGAGCGGCAGGTGTAATGAGATACGATTTCATACTTCAGCCATATCAGACACTCGATTTCAGTCCTTTGCAAATCACGAATCAATGCGGAACCCTGAGCACAATTACCTCATTCCAAGGAATTGGCCCATGGTTAATGTCAGCGTATCCGAATCCTGCATCAGATGAGATCAACATACAAATGCTAGGGTCGGAAAAAGCTGAAAAACTACCCGAAAGCGCCAAGCTTTATAGTGAGAAATCCGGGAAAGTGGTCAAAACTGTATCCTTTTCGAAAGAAGCGTCACGGAACAACATTTTAAAGATAGGGGTATCAGACTTACCAAGAGGTACGTATTATCTGGAAGTTATCGACGAAAAAAGCGACGTTCCAGCTAAAAAGACACGTATCGTATTAAATTGAGGTTAATTGATTTGTAGATGTGATCCAAAAGGGCTCCTGGCGTTCAGGAGTCTTTTTTTGTGTATTTTATTGTCTGACGCATGCCATTTCAGGGAAGGTTGCTATATTCAAGGGAACGTAACCGACTCTTTACTTTATGGAAATGCTTGTAATGACCCAAGCGGAATGGGAGGAACTGTTACTAAGGCGCATCTCAAGTTCCACATTAGCTAATCATGTTGAGATAAATTAGAATAGAATTGCAATTATGAATTTGCACTAATAATATAGTTGAAGCTCTAGGCCATGCTGAATGGCTGCAAGAGCACAATTACCCGATAAAACTTTCATTTTGCGATTTGCAAATGGGCTAGCCCTGGTTGTGCCCCTACTACTTAATAGCAAACGCTACTGTGATATCTGTAAACCTACGAAGTTACCTAGCAGATCATTTCCAAAGATTGAATCAAAGAGGTTTCCAAATAGTAACAGACTTTAATAAGGTTATACTTACAAAATGCACCGAAAAATTCAGCTCATTTCGTCAGCTGCGTATAGTCACAACGTGTTCTTTTTGGAGAAAACTTCATCAGGTCAATGCAACAGATGTAAGAATTCTTACCGGAGGCTTGCTTTTTTACACGGAAATTGATTCTGAGCAACATACTAGTTCGGTTTGTGATTTTCATTAGACGTGAGGTATTATAGTGAGGGGATTTCGGGATAATACCCGATATAATACCAACAAAGGCGTTCTAACTGATTAGAAAGCCTTTGTAATAACTCTTAACTCAAAAATAAACGCGATTCAAGCAACTGAGACTGGGAAAGTGATCGCTACCGTACTAAACTCGAACACTTTATTAAGGGATTTGAGGAGGCTTTGTGGCTTGTATAAAGACCGATAAATAAGTATTATTTATCAACAAATGCGACCAGGACAATTGGAAGATACAAATGAATTGATTTCGTATATTCTTACATCTTTTACTAAGAAAGCGTTTGGGAATTGCGAAGAATGGAGATCGCTGACGTGGTTCCGTGTTAAAAAAGTACCCGCTGGTAATTATACCTTCTATGTCCAACTAATCGGAGACAGTGAACTCAAACTAAGTGTTAAAGTAAAGGGTGAAACAATGGTCCCGGCTATTGCCCAAGAGAGGGTTCCCAGATAATGCAGGAGGTAATCGTCAAAAGGAAATTCGAACCGTTTGCCCAAAAAGAATCGGAACATATTGCCGCCAGGCGCCGAAAAACATTGAAAACCCTCAGGTTTACAACGTAATTTCAGAAGAAACCATCTTTGAAGTTACCAAACCTTAAAGAGTCGATTAAATAGTGTAGTAGTTGAATGACATCACTATCCAGATAAATAACATTCCATAGGCGAATCTCAGACGTGGCTTGTCCCTTTTGAACAAAGTAATGAACGGGCAAATCTGCACTCCATAGATCTCCTGTGTTTACTTAACTTGGAGAGCTGTAAAGGGGCGGGTTATCCAGCATCAACGGTTCATGATTTATAGCTAGCCAGCATGTTTTGCTGCCGTGACGCTACGTATCTGGCTACCCTTGCTGATTTTTATTTACGGGGATTTTATCAAAGCATATCTTGCCGTGGCATGGCCGTGTTGGGTACCGAATATTTTGGTCGCGTATATGTTAACCCGAAATATGAAGAAATCTGTAAAGGAGTTTGTATGAAGAAATTTCAGAAACATGACTTTTTTTAATCCTACCAAGTTACAGCGGCTGTTCTGTTAATTTTGTCTGTGAATTGTCATAACGCAAAAGGCCTTTCCAGCTACCCGTGAGCGGATAACGCTGCCCGGTCGTTTTATTTTGTAAAACAGCGCTAAAAGAACAGCTCATATAATAGGCCTGAATACTGTAATTGACAACAATCTTTGATCGTGGAGGAACATTGACTGTTATGGATTCTGTACTGCGGGATGCTAAATGATAAGGCTTTTGGTTAGCCTGCTGGTTTAACGGGAATTTTTCGGGAAACAGATCAAAGTAGCTACCCAAATCCCAGTTTTGAGGAATACTGACAGACAAATCATCCAGTTTTACATCTTTGGGTAAGGCATCCAGATTTGTTAACTGAAAACGTGATGTTTTGTTTAATTTATTTAGATCTCCCGTAAATTTTTGCACATTTAAAACATTGCCGGGATTATAAAAAGTGGTGTCCTTTAACACGATTTTTGCTGTGTCAATTTTATCGTTCGTATTCATAAAATAGCGAACATCCTGAATAACATATTCTGCTAAGGGCACTTCTTCCGGTTCCACCTTCACAGACTTGGAGCAGGAAGAAAAAAGCATCGATACCAATAAACCTATCATTAGTATGCTTTTGCAGAAACTGTTAACGTATTTTTTTGCCATGCTCATAAGTATTAAAGGTTTAGTAATCTTGTGGTGACATATAAAATTAGACAACTTATTTGAAAAAACTAAAACTGCACAGCTTTATCAGCAATGATACAGGCAAGTGAGCAGCTGTAAGAAAAGTCAGACAAATAGGTGATTAGTTATTTTTTAAGGTTTGCTTCCTCTTTATTAAATCCAGTGTAAACTTCAAAGCGTCCCGGTATTCTACCTGATGATCCGGAATCACGCCC
Organism: Dyadobacter sp.; assembly: GCA_035998385.1. Lineage (GTDB taxonomy): Bacteria > Bacteroidota > Bacteroidia > Cytophagales > Spirosomataceae > Dyadobacter. The sequence goes on from DASYHR010000909.1 coordinate 5,936, forward strand.
CTGAAATCAGTCTCTTTGGCGCCCATGTTGTAATATAAATTGTGCGATATGGTCAGTTCCATGTTTGTTACAGGAAGGTGTGTAGTGATGATATCTCCAAAGCTTACAATCAGTCCGCCTGTCTCCTGCCCTACTACTTTACCTAGTTTATAATGATGTATAGCCTGGGTAAAATCAGCAGCGGACGAAAAGGTAAAAGGGCTTGTCAGTACAAACAGCTGGCCATCAAACCGGTTGGCAAGTTCCTTTCTTTTGATAAGTGGGTATTCTTCCACTTCGATACTGCCATTTTTTTTATTCATCATTACTTCATAAGCACTGCTGTTGCGATCCGTATTTGCATTGTTTTTATACCTTTCTTTTTGCAGACGGCTATATTTTGTAACCACTTTCGTGTACTGGTTGAAGTCAGATTGCACAAAATATTGTATAAACTCATCGCCAACTTCGGAGTCTCCGCCCAGATTAGACCTTAAATCAATAATGAGCTTGTCCACTTTTTGGTCTTTAAGCAAAGAAAACGTCGAATCAGCAAAATGCAAAAAAGAGGGCTTGCCTTCAAAACTTCGGAAGTCGATGATGGCCGTGTTTAAACTGTCCACCAGTCTCAAACTGTACGGTGCTTGACTCGGTGATGCTTGACTTTCCTTTGGCTTACGCGCGTTAAACTCCTTGTCGCTGATACCAGCAAGTGCAATTTTCTTTATTCCCTGTCCGGAAGCATAGGTAATGGTGTAGCTGCTATCGATGTTATATAATTGTTTTAGATGCAATTGAAAAAATGAGCTCCCAAAGGCAAGGCGGAACTCCTGACTTTCTCCCGAGGTCATCTTCATGATATCACTTATTATTGTTTTGGATGCGATGTTGTTTATTGACAATATCTCTCCATTTACCGGTATGGGAATATCCAGATCAGCCAGTATAGGCCCCTGATAAGAAATATAAGGCTTTTTAACTGAAAATTTCAGCCTGACCGGTATCCTGAACGGGTTGGGATACAACGTATAAAATTCGGATAAGGGCATTGCCAGATCCGTATGCCCGTCTTCCAGCCTGACCAATACAGGTTCAATAAGCTGATAAAAAGATAAAGTAGATAAAGGTTTGGTGATCTGCCGTTTTACATCAGCGATGTCTCTGTAAAACGAATCTTTGGGATACCGGTAATAAGGATCCGGATGCGTATCTTCTATAAATTTTACCAGGGAATCAATATCGCTTTTAAGCTTTTGAGGATCGTATTTTTTTGGTAAATCTTGCGCCTGAGCCATACAAAAGGCAAAACCCATGACCAGGAAAAACGTAATCTGTAAAAGCAATCTTAAACTAGTAAACATAACGCTACTCTTCATTCTGCGGTAATTAAATGTCATGGCTAATAGAATAATCCCAATCTGAACATTGGGATTTCAATATGAAGAGGATGCAATTTTTACAGAAATGTTGCATGATCAGCGATTTTTTCCGATATATTGTCCTGAATGAACCGTCTGATTGTGGCGTGAATTTATTTCTACCAGTTGCCGCATTGATACAGCAAATGGATGATCAGCACCGTACACATGACCCCAAACA
>DASYHR010000914.1:0-16749 GCA_035998385.1 Dyadobacter sp.
TACCAGCGTAAAACCAGGCAACTATATTCTTCGTGTAACCAATATTGGTTTCGAAACGCTTTTTCAGCCGGGAATCAGTGTTGCAACAGAAGCAAATATGCTGGATTTGGGCACAATCAAAATGAAGTCCGAGGCACAGAAACTGAATGAGGTGACGATTACTGCAGAAAAAAGTATGATCGTGGATGACATTGACAAGAAGGTCATTAATATAGGTAAGGATTTACTGGCCACGAGTAATAGTGTGAGTGATCTGATGGAAAAACTCCCTGCCGTTTCCATGGATGAAAACGGAAATCCTCAGGTAAGAGGAAAGGGTAATGTGGTCGTATTGATCGACGGTAAACCATCCAACTTATACGGAAATGATCTGCCCACGATCCTGCAATCCTTCCCGGCTAACCTTATTGAGCGTATTGAAGTCATGACTACTCCTTCTGCAAAATATGAAGGAGAGGGAGCTTCGGGTGTGATTGACATCATTACGAAAAAGGCGAAAATCAGAGGAACCAACGGAAGTGCCCGGCTGAGCCTTGGTAACAAAGAAAATCATAGCGCTTCAGGAAATGTGAATTACAAAGCTGGGAAACTGGGGCTTACAACTGCCCTGAACGGCCAGACGACCAACCGTTACTCGAAACGTGTGCTGAACAGAGAAAACTACATTTCAGAGATTCCGACATTTCTGGAACAAACCGGCACAGGGAATAATAACAACAAGAGTTTTTTCGGACGGGTTGGCGTCAATTACGACTTTAACAGCAAAAATACGCTTGAAGTTGGTGTTAATTATTCATTGTACAATAACGGCAACAGCTCAGATATACTCAACCGGACCACGGTGGCAGGCGGATCTGTTCTGGAAGAATTTACACGAATAAACACTGGTAGCGGAAATGGCGAAAGCATGAACATGAGCGTCGACTACCGTAAAAAATTTAACAATGAAAACCAGGCATTTTCGTTTACCGCCAACTATTCGCTGGGTAGCTCAGATAACGATTCGTATTTTGACCAGGAAAGCAGTATCGATAGTCTGGACAGATTTCAGAAAAACATCCGGAATAATCAGCGCAGGTCACTTTTTCTCAACTCAGACTATACCTGGCCAATCACCTCAAAAGGCACACTCGAAATGGGTATCCGCTCCCGGATCAGTTCCAATGACAACGTGAACGACTTTTTCGACCTAAATCAGGAAACCCGGTTATTTGAGTTCAGCCCGGCCCTCAGTAATGTGTTTGCCTATAAAGACCAAACCTATACCGGTTTTATGACATTCAGCCAAAAGTCAGGTTTATGGGGAGTTCGTGCCGGTGTGCGCCTTACTGATTACAATCAGGACATCAATCAGGTAAACATCAATCAGTCGTTTAATGTACATTTTCTTACATTGATCCCTTCCCTTGCACTGACGCGAAAACTGAATGACGTATCTCAATTCAAACTGAATTACAGCCGCCGCGTACAACGTCCTGAAGCCAATTGGCTAAATCCTTTTACAGACCTTTCCGACCCTCGTAACGTACAAACGGGGAATCCTCAGCTGAAACCGGAATTCACACATAAAGCAGAATTGGGTTATTCCAGCTACGAGACATCAGGTGGCTGGGGACCTTCGTTATTTATGGATTATTCCGACAACGCGATTACGCGGATCAGGACCATTGATGAAAACGGAATCTCACTTACCCGCTACGACAATGTAGGAAGAGAAATGTCGTACGGACTTGAAACCGACTTTTCAAAAACGATCTGGGAGATATTGAAAATAAACGGAAGCGGGCGTGTGTTCAGAACAGAGGTAGTGTCGCAAATGGCACAGATTGATAACCGGACGTGGAGTTATTCCGGCAATCTGAATGCCTTCGTGAAACTTCCATTGGATTTTCGTGCTTCGGCCTATATCAATTATGAAGGTCCGAGAGCAATAGCACAAGGAACCCGCGAGGGTGTGTTTATTGCCAATATGGGGATAAGAAAGGATGTTCTGGAAAAAAAAGCCACAGTTTCATTCAATATCCAGGATGTGTTTTTGTCACGGGCTTATAAAAGCCAGCTAAATACAGCCACGTACTCACAAAACTCGCTCTGGCAACAAACCAACCGACTGATTAATCTTAGCTTCAACTACAGATTTGGCAAAATATCAGGCGGAGGCGGAGACGAAGCATAGCCTTCAGGTTATTATTATATTTTTGAGGAGTGTGTATTTAAGTGCATACTCCTTTTTTATGTCCAACAAAACCATTGATATAGCCAAACATTTTTTGTCTACATCAATGAAAGAGATTTAGATTAATAGGAAAGTTGTAGCCTTCTGTTTACACAGTACTTGCTGGAATAATTTTTGCCCGACGTTTAGTATCGTTAACAAAAGTTAAGAGGCTCATGTTAGTTTAAACTTTGTACAATAATCAGGATCTAAAAAAAAGTCTGGAAATTACTTCCTGTACGGCAATTCGTATTACTATTGTACAAAATCAAAATTAAAACAAAGTCAACATGAAAAAGATCTTAGGTATATCCATTGCTTTACTACTGATACACACCGTCAGCTTTTCTCAAAAATTACCCGCGGATTCTATTTTTGCCAAATATTATAAGGCAACCGGCGGTAAGGAGTTGTGGGACGGCGTAAAGTCATACAGCCTTAAAAGAAGCTACGCATCTGCATCCGCGACTCCATTTGACGCAAACGTTTCGGTTTCTATTCCTGATCAGTCGATGTACAAAAGCAAAGTAATCATGAGAAGGAATTTCGAATATGGAGTTAAGCCGAATGAAGGTTGGATCAAGGTTCCGATTGGTAATAAAATAGACGTGAAAGACCTGAGCCAGGCGGAACAGGAAAATATGAGAACTGAAATTTATGAAAACCTTGCTGCTTTTATAGATTACCAAAAAAGAGGATTTGTTGCAACAACAGTAGGCACAGAAGCGGTAAATGGTGTTACGACCAATCATGTGGAGATGCAGGGAAAGGGAATTAAATACAATCTCTATTTTGATGCAGCAACAGGTTTGCTGGTTCGTCAGCGTGAAACCGTAGGCGGAATAGAGACAGTCTCTACGTATTCAAACTATACCAAGTCTGCTTACGGAATAACGTATCCGACTAAAATCGTTCAGGTGAATAGTTCAGATAAAAAGCCCGTAACAGTAACTTCTAGTCTAACTGTAAATCAACCAGTTGCTGCAGAAGTATTCAAGCGATAATACTTGAAATAATACATAGAATATTTTACTGGATAGTTATTAACCATAGCTATCCAGTTTTTTTAGCTTAACAAGTTTGCACATTCCTGGAACGAAGCATAGAACCAGGATTAACACTACGGAATGAAAAAGGTATTGAAAGTATTGGCAGTCATACTCCTGACGATATTAATTCTGATAGGTGTTCTCATATGGGGTATTCAAACTCCGGCAGGACAAAATTTCCTCACCAACCAGGCCAATTCATACCTAAGAAAAAAACTCAAAACCAAGCTGAATATCGAAAAGGTACGTTTCGATGTACCCGACTGGATTATGCTTGAAGGTGTATACTTTGCAGATCAGAAAGGCGATACGTTGATATATGGAAAAAGGCTTTATGTCGACATTGACATGTATAGCCTGATCAAAGGAAATATCGGCATAAACAAGGTAGAACTGGAAGGAATTAATGCCAACATCTACCGGACTCTGCCCGATACTGTTTTTAATTTCCAGTTTATAGCGGATGCTTTTGCCGGCTCGGACGAACCGACTCCGGTTGATACCACTGCCAAACCGATGGAAATGCGGTTAGACAGAATTTCGCTTAAGGATGTAAGATTGTCGTATCGCGATGCAGTTATCGGAACCGATGCAGAGGCGAAAATTGATTCTGCCTCTGTACAATTTGAGAAATTCAACCCGTCGCTTTCGCAATACCACCCTACAAAGGTTACTCTACTGAATAGCAGGGCAAAGCTCAGAATGTACGCTGCACTGGTAACAGATACAACAACAACCCAGTCCAATCCGGCGGACTCGCTGGATCTTAAATTAGGAGATATTGATATACGCCAGTTCGATTGGGTTTTCACAGATGAAACGTCAGGTTTAAGAAATGGCGTAACTGTTGGCAAGCTCGAAGGAAAGATCAATAAGATCTACATGGGAAGCCAGCAGGTTGATATAGACAAGATCAACCTGGAAAACATGACCGCCTATGCTGAATTTGTCAAAAAGGCAACGAGCGGAGCCAAAAAAGTAGGCGATGAAATTGACAAGGCTACTACAACACCGGAGGAGGTAGCTAAAAAACCGGATGTAAAAGCAGAAGAAGTGCCAGGTTGGGATGTGAAAGTAGGCAGCATCAATCTGATCAATAACAACATTCGTTACGATGACTTCAATTCTCCGAAAATCCCAAAAGGGCTTGACTATGCACACTTAGACATTACAAATCTCAATATTGATTTAAAAGAATTCATTTTCTCACCTGAAAACATTGCAGGGGCTTTAAAATCCGGATCATTCCGGGATAAAAGTGGCTTCAGGATCGATGAGTTCAGAACCAATTTCGCTTACGGCAATGAACAAACTTATCTGAGAAACCTGTTCCTGAAAACGCCGAATACGCTTCTTCGCGACGAGCTGGTACTTCGTTATAAAAACCTTGACGAGCTTGCGAAGGACATTGCAAAAGTCAATATAAGACTAAGACTGACCGATAGCCGTGTTGCTTTCGCTGACTTGCTCCTGCTTGTACCGGATCTGGCAACAACACCACCGTTTGACAAAGAACCGAATGGCGTCTTAAAAGGAAGTGCGTTGATCACCGGCGCTGTCGATAACATGTTGATTTCCAAAGCAAGATTCAGTATACTGGACGGCACCGTTCTTGCGCTGGACGGGCGGGTTAAAGGTCTGCCTGATGCTGATAAACTCGCCCTGGACATGAATATCGGCGAATTGTCGTCTACGAAGCAGGATTTACTCAAAATGCTGCCAGATAGTGCCTTGCCTGCATCTGTAGAACTACCTGAAAACATTAAAATAGCAGGGAAAGTAAATGGCTCTATGGCCAATCTGACACTGAACACGACAATCAATACATCTTTTGGAACCGGATCATTTGCCGGAAACCTGAAAAATATCACAGACAGCATTCAGGCAGAATACAATGGTACACTAAGTTTCCAGGAGTTTGATCTTGGTAAGCTCATGAAACAGCCGCCGCAGGAAATGGGCAAACTTACACTTACTACCGATGTGAGTGGCGTTGGCTATGATCCGAAGACAATGCAGGCCTCGCTAAACGGTACCGTACAAAGCGCGGATATCAAAGGTTATGTTTACCGTAATCTCACTTTGAACGGAAAGGTGGATCGCGGTCTGGCCGACATTTCTGCCAGGATGAATGACGCAAATATCAAAGTCAGCATAGATGGACAGGCGGATTTATCGAAAGAGTATCCATCGGTGAAAGGAGCTGTCAACATCGATCACCTGGACCTTACTGCACTAAATCTTTACACGGATTCTCTACAGATTAAAGGCGATATCAAAGTGGATATGCCATCCACAAATCCTGAAAATCCACTGGGTACTGTAAACATAGATAACCTGGTGTTGACTCACCACGGCAAACCCGTCGGAATTTCGGATATCAACATGAGTCTGACAGATTCGAGCGGACAGCGGCAGGCCATGATAGATTCTCCGTTTTTGAAAGCGAAAATGGAAGGAGAATTTGTCTATACTGAACTGGCAGATGTTCTCTTCACTGAGATTGGTAAGAATTTCAAAGCTCCGGGCCTTACATACAACGAGATTACCAAACCTACCAACTTTACGCTGGATGCAACGCTGACCAATCACCCCGTATTCAAAATCGTTGCCCCTAAACTTACCGAGCTGAATCCGATTCGTTTCCAGGCCAAAGTGGATAACCAGCAGGATTCATCCATTGTGGCCACTTTGAATATTCCGGTTGTGGAATTTGATAGTATCCGAACTGAAAGGGTCAATGTTAAATTCAGTAATCTGCAGCAGAATGCTTCACTCAATGCTGGAATAGGACTTGTGAATACGGGTGGATTCAGAATGCAGAATGCCTCGCTGGAAAGTGATATTGTGAAGAATGACGTCAAATTCGACTTCACCGTCAGAGATTCCGCACTGGTAGAACAGCATGCGCTAAAGGGTGACCTTCTGGTTGCAGATAACAGGTATCGCCTCAACTTACGGGATAACTTATTACTCAATTACCGCAACTGGGAAACGGATACTTCCGGCTATGTGCAATATGCCACCGACAGTCTTTTCGTAAGTAACCTGGTTATCAAAGACGGCAATCAATCTTTAAAAATCAATTCCACAACTCCTGAGCCCAACAGCCCTATCGATGTTGAATTGAATAATATTGAGATTGGACCGATGATCGCTATTGCCACGCGGGATTCTACACTGGCGACCGGTTTGCTGAAAGGAAAAATTCTTTTGAGCAATTATATGACTTCTCCGGTATATACCGGGGAGCTTACCATCGACAATCTGGCGGCGATGCAGATTCCTGTAGGCAATCTAAGTTTGAAATCGACGAACGAAACAGAAAATCTGATCCGGGTCGGGATGTCATTGGTAAGTGATAAAAATGATATCCGCATGGGCGGAAGCTATAATCTGAAAGATGAAAATAATGCGCTTGACTTCAATGTCGATTTGAAAAAATTGAGCGGAGAAACAATAGAAGCATTTAGTTTTGGTCAGTTACAGAAAGCAACGGGCAATCTGACGGGGCAAGCTAAAATCTCGGGATCCACCACAGCACCCAAGGTAAATGGCGCAGTGAATTTTGATAACGTAGCTTTTAATGTTGCTCAGCTTGGAGCAAGATATTCACTTAACAATCAGAAAATCAATTTCAATGGTCAGAATATCAATTTCAACAATTTTGTAATTGCTGACTCACTGAAACAGGAGATGAAGATTAACGGGAATGTCAATATTGCGACTTTACCGGATGTTGGTTACAATCTGACTATTGGTGCCAAAAACTTCACTGTACTAAATTCGACGCAGAAACAGAATGAAATGTTTTATGGAAAGGCGAAAATTGATGCAAATCTGACCGTAAAAGGAAAAGGCAGCAAGTCTGTTGTGGACGGAAATGTGAAGGTGGATCCGGGAAGTGATATCACGTTTGTCATGATCAACGAGGCTACTGAGACAGGTGATGCAAGTAAAGGGATCATTGAGTTTGTGGATATGAGTGATTCGACTCAGGTTGCCAGGGCCGATTCTGCAGAAGCCGCACCGCTGATCGTAGATTTTGCATCTGAGATATCACTGGATATAGACGTTGACGATAAATCCTCGTTTAAGGTTGTTATTGACGAATTGAACGGTGACAATATCCAGTTGAAGGGAAATGCCAAACTTAACACTGGTATTGCACCAAATGGTCAGTTGTACCTGATCGGTGCTTATGATGTGAGCGAGGGATCTTACGACCTCACCCTGCAGATTCTCAAAAGGAAATTTGAGATTGCAAAAGGAAGTAGCCTGATTTGGACAGGTGATCCTATGAAGGCTGATCTGAACATCACAGCGGTCTATGAAGTGATGGTAGATCCCGGATCAATTGACAACAATTACAAAGGTGACAGAAAAATCCCGATTGACGTTCAGATTATCATTACCGGTAATTTGTCTTCTCCAAGTATCGTATTTAATGTGGTGCCTAACGCAGAAGTAAGCCAGAACGTGCAACGCGATATCACTGCACAGACGTTCTGGAACGATATGAAGAACAGTCCTTCGGAAATGAACAAACAGGCGTTTTCATTGCTGATCACCAATCGATTTATTACGGATCAGTCGTCAGGAGGATTTAACATCGGATCAAGTGCCGAGGCGATTGCCCGTCAGAGTGTGAGTCAGCTTTTGAGTGATCAATTGAATAATCTGGCTTCCGATCTGGTAAAAGGAGTCAATCTTGATCTGGATTTAAATTCTTCTACTGACCAGGCTGCAGGCGCCCGCACCGACTTAAATGTTGGTCTTAGCAAGGCATTTATGGGCGACCGTCTTAAAGTGTCAGTAGGTAAAAACTTTGAGATTGAAAGTCAAAGTCAGGCACCAAGCTCATCGCAGGTATTTGATAATATCGCACTTGATTATTCACTCAGCAAAGACGGACGTTATTTATTCCGCGGTTACCGCAAAAATCAATATCAGTCTATTCTTGAAGGTTTCATCATTGAAACAGGGGTCAGTTTTATCATAACGGCAGACTACGATTTGTTCCGTGAAATTTTCCAAAAGCAGAAAAATGAGAATTAGTATATTAGCCTTCTTTGTGATTTGCATTACGTTGAGCAGCTGTTCTGTACAAAAGTATGTACCGGAAGGGCAGAGTCTTTACGTGGGAAATAATGTAAAAGTGCAGCCCGACACCATCACAAAACCCAATGTTTCAGGCCTGGCGAGCGGATTGGAATCGATCATTAAACCAACGCCTAATAAAACCTTATTTGGATTCCCCTGGAAAGTCTGGTTTCATTACTTCATCGGTGAGCCTAAAAATGAAGGCGGGTTGAAAAGCTGGTTCCGGAACAAATTGGGTGAACCACCAGTATTTGCTACGCAGCGATTGCTGGATATCAACGCCGCCAATATGGTGGGTTATATGGACAACGAAGGTTATTATCGCTCCTCCGCAAAAGGTAAACTCAAAGTATCCAAAAAGCGAACAGCTATTGCCGAATACCAAGCTTATGTAATGCCACGGTATTTTATCAATCAGGTGAATTATGTGGTGCCGGATAGCTCTGTATTTAATAAGGACCTCGTTGAGGCAGCAAAAAAAACCTATTTGCGAAAGGGAGATCCGATACGACTGGACATCGTTACCGCCGAACGGGCGCGCGTAGATCAGGATCTTAAGGGAAAGGGATATTATTATTTCAACCCGGATTACCTCATCGCCAAGGTAGATTCGACCATTGGAAAGCAGGATTCTACACTTGGTCCTCAGCAGGTAAATATTTATCTGGAAATTAAAAAAGAAACCGCTCAGACGGCTCTGAAGCAATATTATATCAACAATATTTTTGTCAATACCGGAACCAGAGAAACCGAAACGACCGACAGCATGGCTATCAGGCAGCCACTGCGGAGAGGAATTAACGTTACAGATCCTGGCCGACTATACAAACGACGAATTTTTTATGATGCCATTGGCTTCAGAAAAGGAGATTTGTATACCAACCGGATGCATGATGTTTCGGTAAGAAGACTTGTTAATTTCCAGAACTTCAAATTTGTTAAAAACTCTTTTGAACTCGTTCCAAGATCTGACTCGGCACTGCTTGATGTGCGTTACGACCTGGCACCAATGAAAAAGAAATCGCTGCAAACCACAATCAGTGCCAGTACTAAATCCAATAACCTGGGCGGTATGGAGTTGAATCTGAACTGGAAAAACCGTAATTTCTTCAAAGGTGCAGAAATACTCAGCCTGAGTGCCTACTACGGCTTTGACTTACAGCTGGGTGGAAACAGAGTTGAAAATCCTAACCGGGTTGGAAACGAATTTATACGTTATGGTGCTCAGGCAAGTTTGTCCTTCCCTCGTTTTGTGATTCCATTTTCCAGAATACGACCTGAAAAAAGCGAGATTTTACCAAAAACCATTCTGGCTTTGAACTATGAAAACAGGATACAGAAAGGATTTTTCACATCGACTTCTATCCGTGCGGACTGGTCTTATGTCTGGAGTAAAAATTCAAGACTGGAACATACACTTACGCCTATAGCATTAAACTACGTAATGCCGAGTAGAGTAAATATAGAATTGTTAGGACAAGTAGCTGAAACTCTTAATCCAATCGAATTCGATCGATATCTCAGACTGGTAGACCAGAAATTTCTCATCGTTGGTTCTAACTATAACGTTACTTACAGACCATCGACGGGGCCATTTAGTAAGAATCAATTCGTTTTGATCGGTGGAATAGATTACGGCGGTAACCTGCTCAGTCTAATTGGTAAAAAGGACTCCACTGATCTGACTGGTGCGAAGAGCTTTTTAGGCGCACCAATTCTTCAGTTTGCCAAATTTGATGGAGAAGTTCGCTATTACAGAACAATCAACTCAAAAGTAAAGTGGGCCAATCGTTTTGTGGTAGGCGCAGGCATACCTTACGGAAATTCCAGAAACATGCCCATGCCTCAATTTAAGCAATACTTCGGTGGTGGTAGTGTAGGATTACGAGCCTTTAGGGCACGTTCATTAGGACCGGGAGCTTACAATGCAGATACTTCTGTGGTCAGGTTATTGGGTTACAACTCATTTGGTGACATTCGCCTTGAATTTAATTCTGAAGTCAGGATGAAATTTACCGATATCATCAATGGTGCTGTTTTTGTTGACGCGGGTAACATTTGGTCCTATAAAACAAACCTGAACGACGAATTTGGATCTGAGTCTGTCTTTAATAAGAATACTTTCCTGAAACAGGTAGCTGTCGGTGGAGGTATAGGGCTTCGTCTGGATTTCTCATTCCTTATTTTCCGTCTTGATGTAGCTACTCCATTCCGAAAACCGTGGTACACCAATACACCGGTTGACACAGACCCGAATGCACCGTTTGACCCGGATGCACCTGTTGTTTATAAAAATCCCTGGGTATTTAACGAAATCAATTTCAGAAGCAAAACCTGGAGAAAAGAGAATCTGGTACTCAATATCGCAGTAGGTCTGCCATTCTAAAGCAGCAAATCTCATCTTAAAACGGCTTATTGCCTGATCTCCTGACAGAGCTCAATCAATAAGCCGTTTGTTGTTTTGGGGTGTAAAAAGCAAACCAGCTTATTGTCTGCTCCATTTTTGGGTATATCATTCAGGAAAATAAAACCTTCATTTTTCAGTCGTTCGATTTCAGAAAAGATATCATCAACCTCATAGGCTATATGGTGAAACCCCTCTCCTTTTTTTTCAATAAATCTGGCAATAACGCTATCGGCATCAGTAGCCTCCAGAAGCTCAATCTTCGTTTGATTGATTTGAAAAAAAGACGTAGAAACAGATTCCGAACTTACAATTTCTCTTTTATAGGGTTGTACGTTGAACAAACGACTGTAAAGATCCTCTGCCTTAGCGAGGTCTTTTACTGCGATACCGATATGTTCAACATTTTGAAACATGGTTACTTCCGGTTGTCTCCCCCTCCTACCATACTCAGATAACTCTCATATCTGCTGAACGCAATGGCACCTTGCTCTACAGCATCTTTCACCGCACAGCCTGGCTCGTTGATATGCTGACAATTGTTGAACCGGCATTCGTTCAGCAACCTCCTCATCTCCGGAAAATAATGACTGATCTCCTCGGGCTTCATATCTGCCAAACCCAGCTCCTTAATACCCGGCGAGTCAATGATATAAGTGTCTTTTTCCAATTCGAACATTTCGGCAAACGTAGTGGTATGCACACCTTTGTTAGCAAATGTGGATACCTCCTGGGTTTTAATAGATAGCCCCGGTGATATGGCATTGACAAGCGTGGATTTTCCGACTCCGGAATGCCCTGAAAACAGAGATACTTTGCCTTTAAGCAAATCTTTCAGTTCCTGCACTCCCTGATCATGCAACGCATCCGTAGCCAGGCAGGTATAACCCAGACTGTCGTACAAATCCATCAATTCCTGCTGAAAATCACGCATGTCATCATTTAAAAGATCCTGCTTATTGAATACAATCACACCAGGAATGCGGAAGGATTCTATTGCAACAAGAAATCTGTCGATAAAGCCGAGCGAAGTACGCGGAAAAATGAGGGTAGCAATCAATATCGCCTGATCCACATTTGCAGCGAGCAAATGGGCATGTGCTGTTTTATGCACCGAGCTTCTGATCACATAGTTTTCCCGGGGCATTATTTCATGGATGATCCCGAAGTTTTCAGTCTCATTTTCAATCTCAAACATGACATAATCACCAACAGCCAATGGATTGGTAACCTTAAGTCCCAAATTTTTAAATTTCCCTTTAAGCCGGCATTGCCATATATGGGCATCACGAACATCTCTTACCTCATACCAGGAACCCGTTGACCGTAATACCAATCCTTTTTGTAAATGCATTCTTTCAATTCAATTTTAAGCAACTACGAATATAACAGAAGTTTAATCGGATCGGGGAATCCTGAAATAAAAAAGCGTCATACGCAACTATATATAGTAGTTTTTAGGCTCGCCGGGCTTTGCATTTAAGATTTTAGCTATTGGCGGAGATAATTGTAAATCGGTCTAATATTCCAATTTGTTCCAACTATCAACTACTACAATTCCGGCCAATTGCTAAAACGTTTTATCAATATAATTATAGCACTAAATTTATTATTTATGAGAATTATTAAGAAATATTAATAATAGCCGTATATTTAATAAATGAAAATGCTTTGCATAACTGTTTATGAACCTAATTGCTGAGGAAGCAAATTCCGTAATAGATATTCGAAAGAATCGTGTCAGAAGTAATCTTTTGCTTCATCTGTATAATTCCGGCGATACTTCGATCAATAAAATGGCACGTATGTTCCATGCCAGTATTCCTTCCGCAACAGGGATTGTCAATGAACTGATAAGGGATGGGTGGATCGTTGAGACCGGAACTGGTCCTGCAAGAGCCGGACGGCCTCCTGTATTATACGGCCTGAACCCAAACAAATACCTGACGTTGATTATGGATATCAACCGTCATGATACGCAGTTTATTATCTTCGATCTGCACAATAAGCTTATTACCAAACGAAAAATTGACATCAGGCTCGATGATTCCGCTGAGTTTCTCGAAACGCTTTTCGAAGCTGCTCATGACTTTTTGAGTTTTAATAACATCTCGGTGTCCAACCTATGGGGAATAGGTGTCGCCATGCCGGGATTGATCAATTCTTTACAGGGTATCAACCTTACCTATCCTAATCTTACGTCAGGTGGGACCTCACTATCGGGCTACATAGGAGCACATTTCAATCTGCCTACCTATCTTTTTAATGATACGAAAGCTACAACGATTGGCGAACATCGGTTTGGGTTTGCACTAAACAAGTCGCAGGTACTCACGATTAATATTGACTGGGGAGTGGGACTTGGGATTATTGTAAATGGAGAAGTGTTCCATGGCACTTCGGGCTTTGCCGGTGAGCTGGGTCACATTCAGGTCAAGTCGGATGGCATGTTATGTCATTGCGGTAAAATCGGCTGCCTGGATACGGTGTCATCTGCAATGGCCTTGATCAGGCAAGCCAAAGAAGAAATCCAGAATGGACGTGCTACCATTCTATCCCAAATTGTTAATAACGATTTGAATAAACTCGATACTTCACATGTCATTGAAGCGGTTCATTCAGGTGACGAGTTGTCCATTGATCTGTTGAGCATGGTGGGTACCGAACTGGGAAAAGGACTGGCTACAGCCGTGCACTTATTCAATCCCGAAGTAATCATTGTGGGCGGAATGCTTGCTGAAGCCGGACCATTCATATCGAATCCTATCGAACAGGCTATTAATAAATATTGCCTTTCCGACTTCAAAAATACCTTGTCCATTCACATTTCCAAACTCGGCGCAAATGCGCGTTTGCTCGGAACACAAGCTTATTTGTTCGAGCATCTGATCGCCAGAGAGTTTTCAAACTAAGACATAAAAGGTTGATAGCCGCAATGCTGTCAACCTAATTTTTCTGTCACTTCCTTCATCACCAGCCCGGTTGCTCCTACCCTGTCTTCCACATAACTCCGACTGATATTTCCTATTGCAGCGCTTACGTCCGGCTCACACCATTTTCTTATAATGGCTGTTAACTGTTCGGCATCTGCTACGGCTACAGCACCACCTTCCTTTATCAGGTCCTTTGCTTCCTGAAATTTGTAATAGCCCTTGTTTCCGAACACGACCGGCAAACTGAATGTCGCGGCTTCCAGAATGTTATGCAATCCACCTCCGAAAGAGCCACCGATGTATGCCATGGTTCCGTATCGGTAAAGTGAAGAAAGCATGCCGATGTTATCAATAAAGAGATAATCCGCATCTGTTTTAATCCCCTTGACAAACTCAGAATAAAGGACAGAACTTCCATTCAGCTGCTTTCTCCAGTTTGCTATTTCATCCGGCTTGATTTCATGCGGAGCAATGATCATTTTCAGCGGTTGGTGAAGGGAATTAATGGCAGAAATCAGCACCTGCATATCCGACTCCCAAACGGAACCTGCAACCAGACAAGGCGCTCCGTTCACAAATCCGGCTATCTGAGGCAATTCCCGCGCCTGACCAGCAATGGCAAAGACCCTGTCGAAGCGGGTGTCACCAGCGACTGAACAGTGCGGAATATTAATATTTCGGAGCAGATTAACAGATTCATCATTCTGTACAAAGATGTGGTCAAAGTAGCCAAGCAGACTCCTGTAAAAGCCACCATACCATTTAAAGAGGATTTGTCCCGGACGAAAGATGGCGGAAAAAGAATAAACATACCTGTCACCTTTTTTTAATTCTTTCAGGTAATTATACCAAAATTCATATTTGATAAAGAATGTAACACGCGGATTCACAATCCTTACAAACTCCCTAACATTGGATCGGGAATCATGAGGTAAATAGCAGATGTAATCCGCACCATTATAATTTTTCCTGATTTCATATCCTGAGGGTGAAAAGAAAGTCAGCAATATAAAATAGTCAGGATATTGTACTCTGAAAGCTTCCATAACCGGTCGCCCCTGTTCAAATTCCCCCAGAGACGCGGCATGAAACCAGGCAACCGGCCGACCATTGGCAAGGCTTGTAAACGAACTATCTAAACGGGAAATTAACTGAGCTCTGCCTTCTACGCCTTTTCTGATTTTGCTGCTGAACAAGGATGCTACACGCATTCCGATTTGAAGCAGAAGGATGAAAAACTGATACAAAAATACTGTCAATGGTTTGCGGATTTGACGTAGCTGAAAGAAATGATCCGGAATTCGGATGTGGTATCTTAGCTACTAATTAAGCATGTACCCTCTGTAATGACTTCACAGAGATTTTAATTGTTACGAATAAGAACATAAATGTACAAAAAACCGTTAAACTCGTATCGGGGCGGTGAGGATATATCAATAATTAGTATATTCACCGTTCGTACCCTGAATTGCTAATACTCACTGAGATATCAAACCATATGATGCGTGCCAGACTTTTACTTACTTCATTAGCCCTGATCGTTGTGTCGATGGATTTGTACGCTCAGAGAAAGCCAAAAATCGAAGATAGCGAAGATACCTATAAGACTTTCACCTCTGCAGGCTTAACTACAAATACAAACTCAGGCATACTGGGGGGATTTGTTTTCAGACAGTCGTCAGCATTGTCATCAAAGTTATTTGGCAAAAATCAGTATCGCTACCTTGCAGTAGAATTGGTTAATGTAAAACACCCGAAAGAACTGGCAGAGCAGAATTTTTCCACCGGCTCCCGGTTTGTATATGGCAAAAGAAATTACCTTTTTTCACTGAGACCGGAATACGGACGGGAAATCACGCTCTTCAACAGACATGAAGATGAAGGTATTTCCATTAGCGCAGTGCTGGCAGCAGGCCCAACGCTGGGGATCGAAAAGGCGTACATGGTGCAGTACCGCAACTCCGATGGACGTGTCGAATACAAGCCTATTGATGCATCCAAAGTTAATCCTTACGAAAATGCAGTAGGTGGAGGTAATTTTTTCCAGGGTTTCGGACACATTAAAATAGTACCGGGTGTACACGTTAAAGCAGCGGTTACGTTTGAACTCAGCGCGTTCAGGGAAAGTGTAACGGGAGTGGAAATCGGTTTTTTGGGTGAGGCATTTACCCGCAAACCTGAGATAATGCTATTTGCTGAAAACCGGAGCTTTTTCACATCCGGATATCTAACATTGTATTTCGGAAGCAAAAAGAAATAATTTGAAGTACCTAACCGACTCAGGCAATTAACCTGGCGTCAGTATTTATATAACCATGATTGAATTACCAGTTATTCCTTCGGAACGTAAAAAAAGACCCGACTGGCTGAGAGTGAAGCTTCCGGCGGGACCTGAATTCCGGAAAGTTCGCCAGTTGGTGGACAATTACAAATTACATACAATATGTGAAAGTGGCAGTTGCCCGAATATGGGTGAATGCTGGGGTGCCGGCACGGCAACGTTTATGATATTAGGAAACGTTTGTACACGTAGCTGCAGTTTTTGTGCTGTTGCAACTGGCCGTCCCAATGAATATGATGCAGACGAACCGCGCCGTGTCGCTGAGGCTATAAAGTTGATGCAGGTAAAACATGCTGTACTGACCTCGGTAAACAGGGATGAACTTAAAGACCGGGGAGCTGAAATATGGTATCAAACTGTAGTACAGGTAAAACAAAACACGCCTGAAACAACCATTGAAACGCTTATTCCTGATGTGAAAAATAACTGGGATGCCCTTATTCGTATGATTGAAGGCGGACAGGAAGTGGTTTCCCACAACATGGAAACTGTAGAGCGCTTGTACAGATCTGTACGTCCACAGGCTAAGTATGCAAGAAGCCTGGAACAAATCAAACGTACCAAGGAATATGGACAGCGTACGAAATCCGGTATTATGCTCGGACTTGGTGAAACGCAGGACGAAGTATACAAAGCGATTGATGACCTGGTTGAAAACGGGCTGGATATCCTTACATTAGGACAATATCTTCAACCAACAAAAA
>DASYHR010000919.1:0-7822 GCA_035998385.1 Dyadobacter sp.
CAGCATCAAATGCCTTTTGCAAATAGGTACTACCCGTGATAATTCTAAACCTGGTAGCAGGTTTTTCTGATGCATCAGCAACGTGAATGGAAACTGATTTATGCCTTGCTGGAATAATCGTCTGCGCACTTAGCAAACTAAAAAAATTACCTGCTACCAAGCATGTAATTAAAATAAGTAGATGTACCGTAATTTTTTGCTTCGCGATACTGTTTAGCATATATTAAGTTGATTACATGATTACTAGCAATTAAAACATTCTGAAAATGAGCGGTCAGTTGTTGTATTCCAAAATTGAAAAACTGCCTAAACACATGAAAATGGAAGTGGCTGATTTTGTAGATATCCTTATCAGCAGATCTGAACAGGAACAACCTGAGCACAAACCGCGGTTTGGAAGTGGAAAAGGAATGTTCAAAATGAGTTCCGACTTCGATGCTCCTCTGGAAGATTTTAAAGAATATATGTAATGGGAAAAAATAATTTGCTTGATACACATACTTTAATTTGGTTTATCAACGGCGACGAACATATTTCTGCTGATATTCAGTTTGAACCCTATGGCGTCCACCGAATCTGGTGACGTTTCTGATACATACCCTGCCCATTTATCGAAACTACCGCTTTTTGAAACCACCTACTCCGTCTCAATTTTAAACACATAGGCGATATCAGACGGGATCCTTGTTTTGGCAGGAAATGAAATATTCAGCCCTTTTTCAGACTGTTGTGTTGTGCAGGAAACCAGATTTTTTAAGCCAAGCAGATTGACACTTTTGACTTTCCCATTCAATCCTTTATGAGTTAGTTCTTTCAGATTGAATTGAATATCAGCCGCATCAGGCTTGCTTTTTACATTGTGCTCTGTGCCCTTCAGACCGTCGTCGGCAATCATGCCGTTATTTCCCGGCCATTCCAGCAAAATCGCATAAATGGTCTTTCCTTTTTGTGTGTAATATACTTTCTGTTTTCCCGCCGGAGTCTCACCAAACACCCTGAAAGGACGGGTTTCATATATCGCCTCACCAAATGTCCACATCCAGCGACCTACTTTATGAACTACCTGCTTTTGTTCTTCCGGGAACGTGCCATCTGCCATAGGAGACAAGTTGAGCAACATTTGCCCATTTTTACTGACCACGTCAATAAGCGTATGAACGATTTCCTTTGCTGTGCGAATTTCCATCCCTTCCGTGTATCCCCATGAATAGGACAAGCCCGTCCCTATTGAATAATCACAAAGCCACGGTTTTTCGATAATCTTATCAGGATTCGAATTTTCATGGTCTTCCATTCCTACGCCTGCCGGCAAGTCGTCGCCCTTGTAAGTGACGATCACATCTTGCTTGCGTTTTGCTGCCTCGTTGAAGTAATGAGCAAGGTATGTCTGTATGTTCCTGGTGGGCACCTGTTCTAGCCACGCATCATGGTAAATCACATCAGGATGATATTTATCAATAAGCTCATTACACTTATCCATCCACATCTGATCCCACTCCTCTTTCTTCATCGTAGATCCGTAGAGTTTCGAATATTTAGGATTAGTTCCGGCCCAGCCGGGCTTCATTTTTACATTGGTATAATTGAGCTCATGGTGAAGCGATGTAAAAAACTTCATTCCGCGTTTCCGAATTGATTTTTCAAGCTCTCCCACCACATCACGCTTCGGCCCCATTGCTTTGGCGTTAAAAGGGGTCAGTTTACTATCCCACATAGCAAATCCATCATGGTGCTCAGCCACCGGGCCTGCGAACCTGGCGCCGCCTTTCACAAACAAGTCTGCCCATTCCTCGGCATCAAAATGTTCCCCTTTAAACATCGGAATGAAGTCGTGGTAGTCAAATTTTTCCAATGGACCGTACAAAGCAAGATGCCGTTTGTAAGTTCCTAATTTTGAGTAATCGGGACTGTCGTTATGCATGTGCTGTATGTAATGCTCGTTATTATATGCCGGCACAGCGTACACTCCCCAATGGCAATAAATGCCAAATTTCGCGTCACGCATCCATTCGGGGACTTCGTTATGCTTTTCAAGTGACTGCCAATCAGGCGTATAGTTTTGAGCATTGGTATTCCCAATGGTGAAATATGTGGTCAGGAGCAGAAGTATTCTACAAAAATTATTCATTATGATATTTCAATTTTTGAAATTAATTTTTAATTTTAGAAATAATATTTAATTTTCATACACACATACACTAACATCAATGTGGTCGTAATTTCGAAAACAACGATTCATGAATACATTGCCTTCGAACCACGTGCGAGAGATGCTTTATTAAACTGGTACAAGCATGTTAAAACTGCAGACTGGTCAAAGTTTTCTGATATCAGAAAGTCTTTCAATTCGGTGGATTCTGTTGGCAACGACCGGTATGTTTTCAATATAAAAGGAAATGATTATCGATTGGTTGCAAGTATTCATTTTGAGGTTAGAACTGTTTATGTAGTTTTTATCGGAACTCACTCCGAATATGATAAAATTGAAGCATCAAGGGTTGAATACAAAGAATAGATTATGAAAAACGATAATATGACTTACGACCACGAGACTGACTATAAAAGTGCGATGAAAGAAATACTCACTCTAATGAATAAAGGTGAAGGAAATCTTTCTGAAAACGAGACCAGAAAACTTCGTGACATGGCTATCGCTGCGGAAGAGTATGAGGACCTTCATTATCCGCTACCAATGCCAAAATCCATTTCCGAAATGGTGGAACTTAAACGCTTTCAACTTAAGCTTACCCAGGCCGCTCTGGCTGACATGCTTGGTTTAGGCAAACCCAAATTGTCCCAGATTCTGAATGGAAAGCGGGAACCTGACGTACCCTTTTTAAAAGCGGTTTACCAAAAGTTGGGTATTGATCCAGGTTTTTTGCTGGATAACGCATAGGCTATACAGTTTGCGATGATGGTTCGGCCGGTAATGACTTACCTGATTACCGGCTGAGTTACCTCGCCAATGGCAACCACACCGACATATCATTGTGGCCTCTGTTTCCCCAGGCATAATAAGGCACTAACCTTACCGGTACTTTTTCCGGCTTTTTCGTTGAAACTTCACGGTACAGACTTTTATTCCACTGAGTCGGGCTGATCACAATTCCGTCCCCTGTCAAACTCATAACCGGACTGTTTTCAATAGTAATTTTAGCTGGCTTAAGGTTGTTGTTCACAGCGATGGCTACATCAAAGATTGTTTTGCCCTTTGGCAGGTCTGTGGATTCCAGGCAATAGACGATCGGGCCTCTTTTTACAGCTACCTGATTGCGCGTTTCCTCTACCAACGGATTAGACTCTATCAATTTGACTGGCATAGGCAAATCCAGTTCAATTTTATCGCCTGCTTTCCAGGTTCCGTTTACTTCTGCATACGTTCCTGCTTCCAATTCTACAGCGGAAGGCTTTCCATTCACCAGTAACTTCGCGCCACTGCACCATCCCGGGATCCGGAAGTACAAAGCCATTGCGTCTTTTGGAGCCTGTTCAATTTTGATCGAAACCTTCCCATCCCATGGATAGTCTGTAGATTGAGATAATTTGAGCTGGCTGTTTTTGAAATCAGTTGACAGGGTATTTCCTCCATATAGATTGAAGTAAATTCCTTTATCTGAAATACTGTAAGCATATTGATTCACCTCAGCTACAGTCCGTACAGTATTCGGAGGACAGCAGTTCGACTTACCGATATAACTTACGCGGTCTTTCGACCACCGCTGCTCAAATGGCAGCGCATCCGAATACGCCAGTGGATTGGTATACAAAAACTTATCCCCTTTGAGATTGATGCCCGACAAAACACTATTATACAAAGCCAGCTCAACCACATCCGCATATTTGGCGTCACCTGTAATTTGGAGCATACGCCAGTTCCAGAGCACGTTGCCTATGTTCGCACAGGTTTCGTTGTGGGCTGTAAAGTTGGGCAATTGGTAATCGCGACCATATGCCTGGTGGATTTTCTGCACATCATCCGGCTTGTAGGATGTCCCGTCCGGTGATACTCCATCATACAAGGCACCGCATCCTCCTGTCACATACATCTTACGCTGCATGAGGTCGTCCCACATGGTATTGAGTTGCTTCAAAAGTGCTGCGTCTCCGGTTTCGGCATACACATCGGCCACGCCTGCATACAGGTAATTAGCGCGCACAGCGTGACCCAATACCTTTGTTTGTTCCAAAAAAGGAATACGGTCCTGGTTATCATCCGTACCTTCGGTTGCCCCTTTGATACTGATCAGATGTTTGACAAGCGTCAGGTATTTTTCATCATTTGTAGTTCTGTAGAGTTCGCTGAGCCCCATGTAATGTGCCGGACAAATCGCGTTTCTGGATTGTTCAGGCGTAGCAGCTGCATAAAAGCCAATCAGGAAATCAGCTGCTTTTTTCGCAACTTCGAGCAGGGAGGTTTTACCCGTTGCCCTGTAATGCACACAGGCTGTAGTCATTAAATGTCCGAAGTTGTAGGCTTCAAAACTGAGCCTGCTATCAAACATTTTCGTTTCTCCTTTTTTATTTTGGTCAATAATCGCCTTGGTATAGATATAACCGTCTTTGCGTTGCGCCTTGGCAATCACCTCAATGGCGTGATCCATCAGAGCATCCAGCTTGGGGTCTTTGGTGACAGCATACATGCCCGCCACGGCTTCCAGTGTTTTGTAAAAGTCACCGTCATGAAATGATGGTCCCTTGAAATTACCTTCCTTCAATCCCGCTGCAATTTCAAAATTCCGGAATGAATGACTGATTTCAGGATCAGTATATACCTTCCAGATATTAGGAACCATTGTCTCCTGACAAACTTTAAAACGATCAGCCCAGAAACCCTGCGTCCATTTCACCGCATCCAGGTTCGTTCCATGCAAATGAGCGTGGGAGCTTTTTGTTGTATTCACCAAACTTTTACTCTGTGCATTTGTCTCATTTGACGCTCCAGAGAAAGCAAGCGCGATCAGTAAGATGTGTTTCAATTTATTCATAACTAATAGATAATATATTTTTCAGGTGACCTCAGACCACTTTACTTATAATGGTTTGGTGGTCAGGGATTTGATCTGATAAACAGCTTGTTTGTCCTTTCTTCCGGCATCAGGTAAATCATACATTTGGTCAGTCGGGGTATCTGCATCGGGGAAACGGCGTATATTACCCGTACGGAAAGTAATACGGCTGAATGACTCCAAAGGAGCGAAGAGAATATTATTGCCCAAATCCTTTCCATTAACTGACACGGTGTAGATGCGCGTAGTGACATCAGCCTTTACCACAATCTGATACGTTTTATCAGCTTCATACGTGATCAATTTTTTGTTTCTGTAACCAGCTTTGGTTCTGAATGTAGATGTTGAGTCAAATGATAAACGGATTCCCGGTGTGCCTTTTGCGTCCAGAAACTCAATGTCCAGCAAACCGTGATGCTCCTGCTGAGGGATAACACTGAATTCAGCAACCAGTTTTTTAGTAGCCGGAATAACCCTTTCTGCTTTGGCATAATCGAAAGGATCAGCATCTTTTAATTCCAGCACTTTGGCAGTTCCTTTACCCAAAATCGCGACCGGCGCCCATTGCGGACTGTATATATTCCAGTCTGCCAGTTCTTTGCCTTCTGCTAATTTTGAAAAGTCGTCATTGGCATGTGCTTCGGCTTTATCCCGGACAGGAACCGGCACCATTGAAACCCACATGTCTTCCTTGTTTGTGCTGTAGGTAAGCCAAAGATTTCCGTCTTTCGGTGTACCGTCACCTTCCGAAATTCCTCTCACATATTGCGGACCGTAAGACTTGTAATTACCTCCGTAGCGCATGGAGGTGATCTCACCGTTAACCAGCAGCAGGTTTTTGTAATCCAATCCATTGTCACTGACCGAGAGCGCCAATGGCCATCGAAATTCAGATGGATTGTAAACGGTCACGTATTTTCCATCGGAAGTTTTTTGTCCCCAAATTTTCGCGTTGCTATTTACAAAACCAGGCGCCCGTTTGGGATTGTACAGCCAGCTTTTGCCTTCGTCCTTACTGATGCTGGTTAAAGCATTTTTCCAAAGACCGACTACGCGTCCGTCCGGCAGATGGTAAGAACTGAAAGCCTTGTATTCTCCCTTCAGCGGAATCAACCCATCATCACGGTCTGCCTCCTCTGCCCATTGCTGAGTCGTAAGTCTGTTTGCGAGCAATTGCTCACATGCCTGCACAAAACCTTTGTCTTTACTTTTGGTGTAAAGCGGATAGTCAGCAGGCTGTTTCCATGATTTATTAAATCTGATAAAGTAAATCGGCCCTAAATTGCCGTCCTTATAGATTTCACGAACCACACGACCGATTCCGTTTCCATCGTTGGGATCATCTTTGGCATCCAGCGCAATTCCGTAATAGCCAAGCGTTAAAAGACGATCATTTTTTGATACAAAAAATCCCATGCGCTGGTGCATAACCGCATATAGATTTTCGGCAACTCCCGGATATTCTTTCTTCGTAGTTCCATCAGGAATTTTATAGGGTGGAAAAATTACTTCTGCCTTTGACCATTTGCGCCCGTCAGCAGAGGTTTGCAGTAACGTTTGTCCTGGAGGAATGTGCTCCCCAACCGGATTGCTCAGGTAATTGAGGTAGAACCTGTCATTCCAATACGCCAGCATCGGAGCGTGGTTGTAGGTCCAGGTGACGGCCGTGTCGCCTTCTGAATGCGTACGATTGGCGCGTAGAGTCTGGTAGGAATGTACACCGATGGCAGGGCTGAGCTGCCCGTGATGGTAATCAATATTGACAAGCGTCTGTCCGCTGTAACGGACCGTATCCTGAGCCGACAAACCGGAAGCCGCCAGCACAGAAAGCAATAAAGAAGTAATCGTATGTTTTTTTGTCATGCCCGTTGAGCATTGATTTAGAGAAATATAAAACAGTATTTACAGATGAAGTCACCTGTAAATACTGCCTGTAGAAAAATCGCTGATCAGTAACCCTGATTCTGAGTGATTTTATTATTCTGATCGCGTACGATATTTGGTATTGGTAAAACCAGTTTGGTCTCAGTAATATTCTTGCCCTTCGTTTTGAGCACTTCCACTGCTCTTCCCGTTCTTTTCAGATCAAACCAGCGCTGGAACTCGAATGCCAATTCCACCCGACGTTCATGTTCCAGTGCCAAAGCAACGCTATTGTATTTGGCCGGATAGCCTGCAGCTCCGTAAAGTGGAAGGTTTACCCGTTTCCGTACTTCATTCAGGTAACTGATATCGCCGGTCGCTTCGGTCAGTAGCAATAGCAAATCGGCATAACGCAAAACCATGAAGTTGTTGTTGGCTGCAATATCCTGATTGACCAATGGCGCAGTTTTATCCAGCCATTTTTTCGGGAAACGTGCCGGGGTAAATGCGCCTTTCGCGTCTACAAAGCCTGTATCAATAGAAGCAAATTTTCTATTATCACCTGTTTCGAATTCATTCCAGATATCATCCACGGCCTGGTTCATACCCGACCCGTAAAAACCCAAGGCATTCGAATTCGGGAAAAATTCGCGGTGGTATACGCTGAACGGATGAATTGCCGAGCCACCCAAAAACTGTATTTCAAAAATGGACTCTTTCGTATTTTTAACTTTCGGGTCCCAAAGTGATGCGTAGGCAGGAAGCAATTCGTATTGTTTACTGTCGTAAACTTCCTTCAGTTCTTTGGTCGCGTTGGCCTTATCGCCTGCCATCAGATGCGCTTTTCCCAACAGCGTTTGCGCGGCGCCTTTGGTAGCACGACCAATTGCCGTCGGTGCTGTAGCCAGTTTACTTTTGGCTTCTGTCAGGTCTTTGATCACCTGCGCTTTCAC
>DASYHR010000939.1:0-3098 GCA_035998385.1 Dyadobacter sp.
AGAATTTACGGTTCGCCTGCTTAGTTATTTCAATGTAAATGCTCCTCCTATACCAACCGGTTAAGGATCCGCAGAGAATAGCAAACTTGGACCTGGGAGAATAAGCCATTGTTCGGGAATGGGAGTAGCGCGGTAAAGCCCTACATCGCGAATCCACCGCGACCTGAGACAGATACTGCCATCAGCTGTGGCCCGCTTGCCCCTTCTGGTTTACTAGCATAAAACTATTACTACCGCCATCCGCGACAACTACGATAATACTACCGGCTTACCTGTCGCCAGGCCAGTCATCTAGTTGTGGTACCAGGCAACCCGATCGATTCAGGATCAGACCGGAAGCTGGTATTGAATACCATATTTCCAATCGGGCAGGCAAATTGGCAAAGGTTGCGCGGAACAACAAAATATTTTACGGTGGGTGACATCAAAAGGAAGCCTACACAGAACATTCCTGATCAAGATGAGCCAACCCTGATAAAGAATAAACCAGATTACTGGAAAATAACTTAGAGGTAAAATTTCTGATCATGCTTCAAAAATAAACAAATACCACCGCTTCACTATGTCACGACTTCAAATACCAAATATTATACAAGTACCCCTACAAAATTCAAAATTTTGCACTTTGCCAATATTTTGAATTTACCACAAAATTGACAAATCCAATAAGACACAAATTCAAATATTCTATAAAAAGACTAAAAACCGTTCATAAACAGCTATTACCATTCATAATTATTTTTCGCTATTTATGAATATTTTAAGAATTCAGAATAAAACATGTGCTATATTTGTACTGTCAAATTAGACAAATAAAAGAAAAAATCAAAAAGATGAAAAATATAGCAAATATCCTGATCTGCACTTTTGTATTTGGTACAACCTTGTCATTCGCCGGTGTGGCAGAAGACAAAGCTTCAGTTAGCACTGCTAATACATTGCCTGCAACTGCGCCGGTGTTAGAAACTCCTGCTCCACAAAAAGAGAAAATTTCAACTGAGGCGAAATATTCAGCGGATCAGAAAGCGAACCTGATCGGTTTGAAATTGAAATCAGTAAAATAGAAGATATTAAGTAAGGGTTAAGTTGGGATTAAAGAGAGGAATCGGTTGATTCCTCTCTTTTTTTGTCCTTACGAGAAAACGAGAGACCTCTTCTGCTTTATTTTCGGAAGGTTATGACCTGCCAAATCATGCTCAAAAGCTATATTTCAGCAAATACTGGATTATAAAAACTCCTCCAAACTTCTATGGCTTCTGCAATGGTCTCTGGTGGTTCGGCTAAATAAGCCTGAATCCGCACCAGGTTTTCAGATTTTGAGCCGGGTGACGCATACCTGACCAGTTTTACAAGTAAAGCGTCGATTTCAGATGTATCATTTTGCCAAGTTTTGCTGTATTTCTTAAACCAATCTGCATTCAGAAATACATATCCATCGTAACGGTAAGCGTCCGAAAAACCGTAAGCATCGATAACAACCGGCTCAGTTGGCATTACAGCATCCAGTTCTGTATCACGGAAATGCTCTCTGCCATCACCCAGTAGCGCAACAAATCGCTGATTCTTTCCCATATCATTCTCAGTTATATTCATTGATATATGTAAAAAGGCGAAATTACCATGCCAGGTCTGGTGTACAATTTACCGCACAAGAAGATTTTTTTAAACCGAAACCCCGTATTTTTACAATCCATAAGATTTTAGCAGTGACATGATTCAGATATCCACTTTACCACTTATTATAAACCAGGGACAGCTCCATTCCGCCAGCCAGATATTACTGGTGGATATACTCAATATTGGTGATGCACCCAGAAAAATGAGGGAGTATATCAAAGCCAATCATGGCGGATTTGTATTTGAGAAAGAAACCTACATGCCAATTACCTTAACAGGTAATCCCGAGAGCCTGATAGCGAATGCGGAAAAAGGAATTCTCTTCAAATTCGACCATGGTTTTCAAAACTTGTATATACTGGAAGCGAATCCGGATGCGGCGATCTGGCATAAAAAACTGTATAACTTGTCAGCCTATGCCGAGCAACAGCAAATCAGTTTTGTTCCAGAAGTAGATTTTATTATCGAACGTTACATCGTAAATCGTAGAGAGTTTCCGATTGCAGAAGAAACAATTCTGAAGATTCCTGCCAGCTTACCTAAGATCGGAGCAAAGTCAATGCAAGGACTAAAACCAGTCAGGCACTAAAGTTATAAAACATACGCTTATGCTGTTTTTCACTTCCCCCTATCTTGAATTTATCCGTCAAACAGCACTCGCTCTTCCCGGTGTGAAGGAAAAATTATGCTTTGACACGCCGGCGTTTTATGTTTCAGACAAACTCTTTGCAAGATTTAAGGAAGACGGAGAAACACTTGTTTTAAATTCTACGGAAAGGGATAAGTGGATCAACGAGGATCCTGAAACCTTTTTTATTACAGCACATTACGAAAGGTCTAAATATTTACTTGTAGCATTGGCCAATATCCAACCCGGGTTACTTCAAAAATTACTGTCTGATGCCTGGAGAAACAGGGCGCCCGTGAGGTTACGTAAGGAATTCGATCAAGAGCAATCGGCTCACCAGGAATAGCAATGTCGAAATTATATAGTATCACCCGCCTCAAATGTCCGCGTTGTCATCAAGGGAATCTCTTCTTAAAATCAAACCCATATAGCATAAAAGGCGCACTTGATATGCCTGATCGCTGTTCTGTATGTGATCAGGATTTCAAAATGGAGCCGGGATTCTACATCGGAGCATTATGGACCAGCTTTCCCATCGTCATCGTGTTGATGACTATACTCTCCCTTATCCTGCTCGTGTATCTCCGTATGGATATGAATTGGTTTTTCGCAGCCATAACCATCATACTTTTCGCCCTGCAACCACTCATTATTCGGGTAGCAAGGGCTATCTGGATCAATGTTTTTGTTGATTACAAAGCAGAATAACCATCTGCCAGTCACATGAGGTTTGCTGATTATTCCCGATCTTCGAGTAACACCTCCTTCCCCTGGTGATCTGTCACGTTCTTTTTCAGTCTGCTCAGGGTTTCAGGGGTGATTGCAAGATAAGATGCGATATCTTTTTGAGTAA